>RFHM01000283.1 GCA_003696865.1 Acidobacteriota bacterium
GACCCGGGGAGGGCGAGGGCGGCGGCGATGAAGAAGGCGGCCGAAGAGAGATCTCCGGGGATACGGTACTCGCGCCCGGTGAGTTCGGCGGGCCCGGTCACGGAAACCGTTCGGTCCGTCACTTCCACGCGCGCGCCGAATTGCTCGAGCATGATCTCGGTATGATTTCGCGTCACCGCCGGTTCCGTCACCAGAGTCGTTCCCCGCGCTAGCAGCCCGGCCAGCAGGATGCAGGATTTGACCTGCGCGCTGGCCACGGGTAACCGGTAGGCGATTGGTCGCAGCCGCGTCCCTCGAATGCGAAGCGGTGCCCGACCATCCCGCTGAGCTGAAATCTCGGCGCCCATCTCCGAGAGGGGTTCGATGATGCGTCGCATTGGACGGCGCCGCAGCGAGGCATCGCCGGTGAGGACGCTCTCGAACGGCTGGCCGGCCAGCAGCCCGGCCAGCAACCGCATCGTCGTTCCCGAATTGCCGGCATCCAGCGGCGCATCGGGTGCCCGCCATCCATGGAGACCGCGCCCGCCAATGCGAACGCCCCCCGGCGACGTCACCACCGAGACGCCCAGCGCGCGTAAACAGCGGAGCGTACTCTGACAATCGGCGCTCGGCGAGTAGTTGACCAGTTGAGAATCGCCGCTGGCGATCGCCGCGATCATGGCGGCGCGATGCGAAATCGATTTATCCCCGGGCAACGCCGCGCTACCTCTCAGGCGGCGAGCCCGATAGACCGTCTTGCTTGACATCATCCAGGAGCTATGTTACACCAACCATCTGGAAGACGCGAGTGGAATACAGATGGTGAGGTATCCGACCCGGAATGCAGCAACGTAAACCCACGGTGGGTTTAACAATCGCCAGCGACTTTCACTTCGTTGAACTCGCCGAGATCGTCACCAAACATGTCGCCGCGTTGGTCGGATTCGATGAGGATGCCGCCGGATGGATCAGCATGGCTGTGCGCGAAGCAGTGATCAATGCCATCAAGCACGGGAATAAACAAGATCGCAATAAGTTGGTGGAGATCGAGTTCTCCTTCAACGCGGATACCATCACCATCAAGGTCATGGATCGGGGTGAGGGATTCGATCTGGCCGACGTCCCCAATCCCCTCGATCCGGAGAACCTGTTGAAGCCCAGTGGACGCGGGATCTTCTACATTCGGTCGTTCATGGACGAAGTTCATTTTTCGCCTCGCCCCGGCGGGGGCACGATCGTGAGTATGGTGAGACGGAAACGTCGAAAGGAGGGCGAGAAAAAAGATGCTGACCATTAAGCAACGCGATGCCGAGGGTGTCACCATCCTGGATTTGAGTGGAAGAATCACCATTGGTCAGGGGAGCGCGCAGTTTCGTGAGGCGATCCGTCAGTTGATGGAGCAAGGGCGAAATCGTCTGTTGTTGAATTTCGCCGATGTTTCTTACGTCGATAGTTCGGGGATCGGCGAGTTGGTCAGTGCCTACACGACGCTCAACAACCAGGGCGGGCAACTCAAATTACTCAATCTGCCCAAGCGGATCAAAGATCTTCTGCGCATCACCAAGCTGCTCACCGTGTTCGAGACGTTCGATGACGAGGCCGCCGCTCTCCGAAGTTTTCAATAACCATCACGGTGAATGATGAACAGAGTCGTCGCGCTCATCTGGATCGGTCTCTGGCTCCCTCTCTGGGCGTTCCCCGGTGTGCCCCACCGCCCATCGAGGGTGCCGAGGAGTATGTCCGGTCAGCGGCCCCCTCAACACACGCCGCCCGTCGTTCGGCCCGAAGAGGTCAATGTGTTCGTGCAAACGGACGCTCGTCTGTTCACCGTCATGGCCGCTTTGCTCATCGCCGGATATGGGGCGACGTCCGATCGTCAGGGGGAATCATCGCTCCCGGCGCGGATACGACGCGACCTGGCCGGGATCGATCGATCCCTACGGGCGCGATTGGCCGATTACTATAAGGTTCATCTGAACGCGACGAACCGCACATCGCCGAGCATCAGTGGTTATGTGGGACTGAGCCTCGTCCTCTCCCCACCACCCGAACTGGCTCTGGTTCCTCCGCGAGCGTCGTTGCCCGAAGATATTCGCCGGGCCGCCGACTTCGCTCCTCTGGTGCGTGAATTCTACGCTCAATCCGGGGTGGCCGGCCTGATTCGTTCGTATCTCGGTCAATACCAACCTCGCGTTCAGGAGGCCCGACGGCAGGTGGGATCGCTCATCTTCGAGACGCTCGATTATCTCCACACTCTTCCCATCACGCGGCTCGCCGGGCGCGTCGAGCGCGCCGAGGGAGCCGGATCGGAGAAGCCGAAGGAGAAAAAGCGAGTTCGCGGCAAGAAGGGCGAACAAAGACGCGTCACTCCTCGAATACGACAGCGCACTCGCCGATTGTTCGTATTGTTGAATCCTCTGGACGTGCCGCATGCCGCCTATATTCGCAATGATGTTTTGAATGCCGCCGACACGGAAACGGTTCGATCGTTGGGCGATGATTATTTCGTCATCGTCGGATCGGCGGCCAATCTCGATGCCGTCCAGTTGGGATTTTTGCAGTTCACATTGGAACCGCTGGGGGAACGGTTCGCTCGCACCATCCGGGAGCACACCGATATCATCCATCGTCTGGCCGAGCAAGTCATCGGGGAGAAAGCCGCCGGAGAGACGGCGTTTTCCATCGTCAACGAATCGCTGGTCCAGGCCGTGCGGGCGCGATTGAAACGCCGGGCGCGCGGAAAGAGCAAGGATGTCACCGCCGACGACGAGACCCTCTACGAACTGAGCAAGGCCTATGAACGAGGAGCGGTGCTCGTGTTCCACTTTTATGAGCAACTCGTTCCCTGGGAGCGCGCGGGCATCGATATCGCCGATTATTATGAACACCTGCTGCGGACCATCGATGTCGAGCGCGAAGCGGCCAGACGGCAGACGCTTCGAGAGGTTCGCGCCCGGCTGGAAGCGCGTCGCCGCACCGCTCGTCGGTCGAGCGCCAATGCCTCTCTGGGACAACAACTGCGGCGCGCCGATGCCTTGATCCGAAATGGCGAGCTCCAGCGGGCGCGCGCCCTCCTCGAAGAGATCGTGAAGGCTCATCCTCACCACGCTCGTGCCCTCTATGGGCTGGCCGAAGTCACCGGCCGGATGGCCAGCCGCATCAATCCCGCCGAGAGTCAGGACGAAGATGCCGCCTGGGAACAGTTGATGACCGAGTTGAAACGGGCCGTTCAATTCTATCGCCGGGCGATGGCCGCTGCCTCGCCGGATGAGAAGTGGCTCGTTTCGCGAGCTCATGTGGCCATCGGTAAGATCCTGGAATTCGTCGGTCAAGAGGAGGCAGCGCGCAGCGAATACGAAAAGGCCATCGAACTCGGCGATATCCCCAATGGGGCCTACGCTGAGGCCAAGAAGCGTTTACGGGAGATCTCGGGAAAGACATGAGACGCGCGTTACGCTGGGCATAAGATCACCGAGGAGCTCTGGAATCGGCCGTCGGTGGTATTCACCTCTCCATGGACTCGGAAGTCATGAGCGAACGCACGGAACATATTCGCGTTGGTCCCGCCGGGTGGTATTATGAGGATTGGAAAGGGCGCGTCTATCCGGAATCGGCGGGGCGTCGGTTCGATCCTCTGGCTTATCTCGCCGAATACTTCGACACCATCGAGATCAACAGCACGTTCTATCGTCCGCCGGCGCCTCACATGGCTCGGAGCTGGGTGCGGCGGACGGAAGCGAATCCTCGCTTCAAGTTCACCGCCAAGCTCTATCAAAGGTTCACTCACGAGCGGGGACAAGCGACTGCCGAAGATGAAACGGCATATAAGAAGGGCATCGAGCCGCTGGTGGAAGCGGGGAAGCTGGGCGCTCTCCTCATTCAGTTTCCCTGGTCATTCAAGAACACCGAGGAATCGCGTCACTATCTGGAGTCACTGTTGGATCGATTCGCCGAATATCCGCTGGTCGTCGAGGTTCGCCACGCCTCGTGGAAC
This sequence comes from Acidobacteriota bacterium, assembly GCA_003696865.1. Classification (GTDB taxonomy): domain Bacteria; phylum Acidobacteriota; class Blastocatellia; order HR10; family J050; genus J050. The sequence goes on from RFHM01000283.1 coordinate 3,974, forward strand.
CGCGAGGAAGTGTACCGATTCCTCGCCGCGCGCGGTGTGGGGTTCTGTAACATCGATCAACCGGTTTTTCGACGTTCGCTCGGTCCCACGTCGCGCGTGACCTCTCGAGTGGGCTACGTGCGATTGCATGGGCGGAATTACGAGAACTGGTTCAGCGAGACGGCGGCGCCTTCGGCGCGGTACGATTATCTCTACTCGCCCGAGGAACTGAAGCCGTGGATCGACAACATACGCGCCATCGCCGAGCATGCCCAGGAGGTCTACGTCATCACCAATAATCACTTTCAGGGAAAAGGCGTGGCCAACGCTTTGGAGATCAAAGCCGAGATCACCGGTCGGAAGGTTTCCGTACCCGAGCCGGTGTTGAAGACCTATCCCCGGTTGAGAGCCATTGCTCCGGCGACGTGACGCCGGGATCGCCTCTCTCTTCTATCGATGAGATGGCGCTCAGCCGCTGACGATGAGGGGCTGCGTTTCTTCTTCCGGATAGGGTTGGTAGAGAGCGGCGTAGCGTAACCAGGATCGGACGTCCTGATTCGATTCCCGCTCGAACCGAATCGTCTCTCTGATGAACTCCAGGCAAGTGAGGAAATCGCGCGTCTTGATGAGATCGGATCGCTGTTGCTCCTGGAGCGTTTTCTTCATTCGCTCCATTTCATCCAGAAGCGCCCGGGTGACGGCGCGAATGCGCGGCGATTCGGAGGCATGCTCGTAGATGATTCCCCGATCCAAAGTCTCATAGGTCTTGATCGCGTTCTCCACGCCGGCGAGAACCTCCTCATCGGTGAGATCGCGGAACTGGTATCGTTGGACTTTCACGATGGCGCGTTCGAGCATCGCAATGACGGCATTGAACCGATCGAAGGCTTCAAACAGGTGGACCTTGTCGTTGGCCACGAGATATTGCAGGAGCTTGGGCGTCCGGCGCGCTCCCGCGGCTTGACGAGCGTCGCGCAGATAGAGGCAGCTCTCGGGACAGGCCAATTCGATCATCCGCTTCTCCGCGCAGCAGATGGCGCAGATGTCTTGCTTCTTGACGGGACACAGTCGTTTCGCTTTTCGCGTTCTGCATATTGGACACTTGGCCATATGTCATCCTCGGAGAGTCAGTCACACCGGGTGAGGGGCATCGATGACGAGCCGTCGAGCCGATCGCCTGTCCTCATCACCGCTCGCCGGGCGTTTCCCGTGGAGCTCCCTCACAGGGCGATCACTGACCGGTGAAAATATCCTTCATTTTCTCAAACACGCTCTTGCCATCGTCGCCGGCATCGCTCTGGCCCTCCAGCCTGGCCAGTTCTTCCAACAACCGTCGCTGCTCGCGAGTGAGTCGCGTTGGCGTGACCACTTTCACATTGACGTACAAGTCGCCGAAACTCGCCTTCCCCAGCTTGGGCATCCCTTTTCCTCGAAGCCGAAAGACGGAACCGGACTGGGTGCCCGGCGGGATGCGCAGAATCTCCTCGTCGCCGAGCAGCGTGGGAATTTTCAACTCTGCTCCCAGGGCGGCTTGCGAGAAAGTGATGGGAACGGTGCAATAGAGGTCGGCGCCTTGACGTTGGAAGACGTCATGCTCGCGCACGTGGATGACGATGTAGAGATCCCCGGGCGGTCCCCCACCGGTGCCGGCTTCTCCTTCGCCTTGGATGCGCAATCGCGCTCCCGTATCCACTCCCGGCGGGATGCGCACTTCCAATGTTTTCTCCCGTTCGACGCGCCCCTGACCCCGGCACTCCGGACAGGGCGTCTTGATGAGCGTCCCCGTGCCGTGACAGTGACTACAGGTTCGACTCACGGTGAAGAATCCTTGTTGATAGCGCATCTGTCCGGTGCCATGGCAGGTGGTGCACACCGAGACGCGGGTGCCCGGGGCCGTGCCCGCTCCGCGACAGGTGGGGCATCTCTCCAGTCGGGGAATGACGATCGTCTTCTCCACCCCCTGGGCCGCTTCCTCCAGGGTGAGCTCCAGATCGTAGCGCAAGTCCGCTCCTTGCCGGACGCGAGATCGGCGTCGGGTGGTCGTGCCGAAAATATCGCCGAACCCGAAGAATTCGCTCAGCAGGTCTTCAAACGTGCTGAACGGATCGAATCCGGCATATCCGGCGCCGGCGGCGGAGCTGATCCCGGCATGACCAAATCGATCATAACGGGCGCGTTTTTCCGGGTCGGAGAGCACACTATAGGCCTCGGCGAGTTCTTTGAATTTCTCTTCGGCCTCTTTGTTCCCCGGATTTCGATCCGGGTGATATTTGAGCGCTAACTTGCGATACGCTTTCTTGATTTCCTCCAGTGAGGCGTCGCGCCGAACGCCGAGAACCTCGTAGTAATCCCGCTTGTTCAACCTTGCTTCTGTGCCTCCGCTGTCATTTAATTTATCACCAAATGAAATAAGTTTGCCCTCTCTGGAAGAAATTTGCAAGAAGTGAGAGAGGGAAAAATCACAGTGGGGGTGCGCCGCCGAGGAGTCGCGATGCTTGTGTGATTTCGGCGCTTGGTGATAAAATCACCCATTTGTAGATAGATAGCACGCCATCGAGAGGGTCACGGTATATGAAGAAAAGAGTGCATATGATCATGGGAATCGTCCTCATCGCGTTGCCGGCGACCGTTTTCGGTCAACAGACGCCTCCTCAGTCGGGGAGCGCGCCGACGGCCAATCGGTCCACCAATACGTTGCACCTCCCACAGGGACGCGTCGCCGTCATCAACACGGCCGCCTTCGCGGCCAAGAATGGCATCGAGCAGCTGATCCAGCAGATCAATCGCGTCAATGAGACGTTCAAGGATCGCAGTGCCGAATTGGAAGCGTTACGGCAACGCGTGGAGGCCCTTCAGCGGGAGATCCAGACCCAGGGACCCAATCTGACGCCGCAGGCCCTGGCCGCCAAGCAGGAGGAGTTCGAGGATCTGAAGATTGAACTGAAACGGAAGAAGGAGGACTTCGATCGGGATTATGCCAAAGCATTCCGCGAGGCCACCAATCCCGTAGTTGAGCGCATTAATGCCTTCCTGGACAAGTACGCCAAACAGCACAATATCATCCTCGTCATCAATGCGCCGGTTCTCTCGCAAGCGCAGGGATTGGTCTACGTCGATCCGGGATTGGATATCACCCGGGCATTCATCGAGGCCTATAATGCGGCGAATCCGGTGACCACGGCTCGATCCGGGTCGCCGGGCGCCCATCGGTGAGGCCGATACGGCGCGCGGAATCGCCTATGAGGCGGACCATGGGAAGGACGGGCCGTCTCTCCCCGGTGACTTCCCGTTGCGAGGAGTGGCTATGGAGACGTTATTGGACATCGCCGAGATCATGCAGATCCTGCCCCACCGCTACCCTTTTCTGCTCGTGGATCGCATCATCGAGTTTGAGCCGCGCCAGCGCATCGTGGGCATCAAGAATGTGACCATCAACGAACCCTTCTTTCAAGGGCATTTTCCAGAAACGCCGGTCATGCCCGGAGTGCTCATTCTGGAAGCGATGGCCCAGACGGCGGGCGTCTTGATGTATCACGAAGTGACCGACCATCGGACCAAGCTCATGTATTTCACCGGCTTGGATAAGGTGAGATGGCGTCAGCCGGTATTCCCCGGCGATACGCTCCGCCTGGAACTCACCGTGCTGCGCATCCGGTCCCGATATATCAAATTGCGCGGGGAGGCCTTCGTCGATGGGCAATTGGTGGCCGAGGCGGAAATCACCTCACTGCTGGTGGACAGGGAATCGGCGCGAAAGGCCACCGCGCGACAGCGGACCGCCCCGCCGGCGGCAACAGAAGCGTCATGACGATCATTCATCCTACGGCCATCGTCAGTCCGAAGGCCGAACTCGGGAAGCGGGTGACCGTCGGGCCCTACACCACCATCGGCGATGAGGTCATCATCCACGATGGTGTGGAAATCCGCTCTCACTGCGTGATCGAAGGCCCCACGGAGATCGGAGCGGAGTGTAAGATTTTCCCCTTCGCGACCATCGGCCTCGATCCCCAGGATCTCAAATATAAAGGCGAGCGCTCTTATCTGAAAATCGGGGAGCGCAATATCATCCGCGAACACGTGACCATTCATCGGGGAACGGAGGGCGGCGGAGGGATCACGCGCGTGGGCAACGATAATCTGTTCATGGTGGGCGCGCATGTGGCTCACGATTGTCAGATCGGCGATCATGTCATTCTGGCCAATGTGGCTTCCCTCGGCGGTCATGTCACCATCGAGGATCATGCCACGCTCGGCGCGCACGTCGGCGTTCATCAATTCTGCCGGATCGGGAAGTATGCCTTCATCGGCGCCTATGCCGTGTTAGTCAAGGACGCGCTGCCCTACGCCACCACCTGGGGCGATCACGCCCGGTGCTACGGTCCCAACTTCGTGGGGTTGCGGCGGAAGGGATTCACCGAAGAGCAGATTCGGATCATTCACCGCGCCTTCCGATTGCTGTTACAGTCGAAACTCAATACGTCTCAGGCCGTCGAGGCCATTCGCGCCGAACTCGGCGGACAGCCCGAGATCGATTATCTGATCGCCTTCATCGAAAGCTCCAAGCGAGGAGTGGCCAAATGACGAAGCCGCCGGGTACCGGTCATCGAGGAGTTGCATGGAGAGGCAGTTCTCCCTATGCGAGCCTCAGACCGAGTTGACCCGTAGAGATCGAGCGACGCGTATCATGGGACAGCAATATGGGCTCATCGCCGGGAATGGACGATTCCCTTTCCTGGTTCTGGAAGCGGCCCGGGAGCAGGGAATCGACGTCGTCGTCGCCGCTATCAAGGAGGAGACGTTCCCCGAGATCGAGCGTTACGCCCGGCGCGTCCGGTGGGTGAGCGTCGGACATCTGGGTGAGCTCATCGCCTACTTCCACCGGGAAGGCGTCACTCACGTCATCCTGGCCGGGCAGGTCAAGCACGTGCAGATTTTCGGGCCGGCGCGCCCGGATTGGCGGATGATGAAGATGCTGGCCAGCCTCGGTCGCAAGAACACCGATAGTCTCATCGGAGCTGTGGTTCGCGAGTTGGAGGGGGAGGGATTCACCGTAGTGGATTCCACCTGTTTCCTCACCCGGCTGTTAGCTCCCGAAGGTCCACTCACGCGACGGCGTCCTTCCCGCCGCGAGCGCGCCGACATCGAGTTCGGTCTGGCCGTGGCCCGAGAGATTGCCCGTCTCGATCTCGGTCAGACAATTGTGATCAAAGATCGCGCCGTGGTGGCCATTGAAGCGATGGAGGGGACCGATGCCACGATCTTGCGGGCGGGCCAGTTGGTGGGCAACGGCGGATTGACCGTCGTCAAGGTGGCCAAGCCCAATCAGGATATGCGATTCGATGTGCCGGTCATCGGCGTTCCGACCATCGAGACGATGATTCAGGCTGGCGCTACCGCCATGTCCATCACCGCCGGGAAGACGCTGTTGCTCGACAAAGGGGATCTCATCGCTCTGGCTGATCGCCATCGGATCGCTATCGTCGGGACGCCAGCCGACGCGTGAACCTCCATTCCGTCCGACCATCAACATCCCGGATGCTCAACGGAATCTTCTTGAGTTATTGCTCATCGGAACGTTCCCGTTCCCGGCGCGATGACCTGTGTTGATGGAAACCTTTCCTGGTCAATTCCCATCTGCTGTGTTACCCTCCTCTCCCATCGATGATCAGGAAGGAGCCAACTGACGATGCGACACCATCTTCGCGTTGTAGCCATCGGCGTCGGATTATGTGCGATCGCGCTGGCCGGTTCAGAGGCTCGTTCGAGCGCGATCCCGGCGGCTCGAACGAATGTTGAGGCTCGCGGTGGCGCGCCGTCGCCGAACTCTGTTCAGCATGCTTCATGGCCGCTCTCGCGCGCCGAACGGACCGATTACCGGGAGACATCGCGCTATGGGGACGTCGTCGCCTTTCTCGATGCCCTCGCGCGATTGAGCGATCGCGTTCAAGTCACCGACTTCGGCACCACGGTGGAGGGCCGTCGGTTACCCCTCGTCATCCTGGCCGATCCCCCCATCTATCAACCCGTTCAGGCGTGGGCTTCGGACAAGCTCGTCGTGTTCGTCATGGCCAATATTCATGCTGGCGAGGTCGAGGGCAAAGAAGCGTGTCTTCACCTGATGCGCGCCATTGCGCTCGGCGGCCTTCGATCGCTGCTCGATGATCTCATCATCCTGATGGCTCCGATCTACAATGCCGATGGCAATGAACGCATCAGCCCTCGCCATCGTCCTCAGCAGAAAGGACCGGTGGGCGGTGTGGGCATTCGCTTCAACGCTCAGGGACTCGATCTCAATCGCGATTACATGAAGTTGGAATCGCCGGAAGCTCGAGCGCTCGTTCGCCATGTTTTCAATAGCTGGGACCCCGCTCTGGTCGTGGACTTGCATACGACCGATGGCTCTCATCACGGATATGCGTTGACCTATGCGCCGCCGCTCAATCCCAATACGCATCCGGCGCTCATCGACTACTTGCGCGATGAGATGTTGCCCACCATCACTGGCGTCATGGATGAGCGGCATCATTTCAAGACGTATTACTACGGTAACTTCATCGACCCCAACGACCCGAGCAAAGGATGGCGCACGTTCGATCATCGCCCGCGCCTCGGCAATAACTACGTCGGATTACGCAATCGGTTGACCATTCTCAGCGAAGCGTATGCCTACAAAGACTTCCGCACGAGGATCGAAGCGACCGAACGGTTCGTACAGTCCATTCTGGAGTATTCGGCGGCGCACGCCGACGAGATGCGCGCGCTCGTTCGGCGCGTTGATCGGGAGACGATCACGCGCGGTCGTTCACCTCAGCCTTCGGACCAATGGGGGATTCGATTCAGGATCAAACCGCTACCGCATCCGGTGGAGATCTTAACTCCCCGAGTGATCGCCGAGACCGATCCGACGACCGGACGAACCATCTATCGACGAACCGATGAGATCGTCGCCATTCGCACATTGGATTACGGCCTGTTCGAAGCCACGGAGACGATCCAAGTGCCCTTCGCTTACGCGTTACCGCCGGATCAGCGACCGATTGTGGACAAAGTGCTGGCGCATGGCCTCATCGTGGAGGAGATCAGAGAACCCCTCTCGGCCGACGTGGAAGAATTCATCATTCGGCGAGTGACTCATGATCAACGTCCTTTCCAGGGGCATCGGCAGACTCACGTGGCAGGATCGTTCCAACGCGGGCGCGTCGAACTCCCCGCAGGATCGTTCCTCATCCCTATGGCCCAGCCAAAGGCGCGTCTCGCTTTTTATTTATTGGAGGCCAGGAGCGATGATGGGTTGGTCAATTGGAATGCCTTCGATACGTATTTCGCGACTCACGCCCGAACCGATGGGACGATCGTCTATCCGGTATATCGCCTCATGCGGCCGGTGCGCGTAGCCACACGGCTCGTTCATCCCGAATCAGTTCACGATGAACGGTGAGAGGGCCAGAGCACAACGGGCTCTGGCCCCCCTCTCCGCATCGGTTCTCACGGTCGATAATCCGGCCCGGTCTCCTTTGAGTCTTTCTCATCGGGGCACTTGTACGTCTTCTTCAGCGTGGGAGCGGCCGTCTCTTCCTTCTTCTCCTGTTCGACGACCTTGGCCAGCCGCTTCTTGAGCTCGTGAAATTGCCGGGAATCGACGATATAGTCGTCTTTGGGCGGCAGGTAGGAGATTTCCTTGAAGGTGGCCACGATGCGATTGTAAAACGGTGGATGCGTGCGGAAGAAGCTCAGGCTCTTGACGTAGCCTTTTTCGCTGGCCATTTTATCGAAGAAGCTCACAAAGCCTCGAGGATCGTAGCCGGACTTCCACATGTATTGAACGCCCAGTTGATCAGCCTCGGCCTCGAACTCCCGACTGACGCCGAGCAATTGCAGACTGAGCACGAGCCCCAATCCGTAAAAGCCGTATTGCAACGCGTAGTACATGCCGATGCTGGCCACGCCGCCGGTGAAGATGAGCGCGGCGATTTGTGCCGCCTGATAGATGATGCCGGCGATGGCGGCCCGTTTCATCAAGCGCGCCGAGTGTCGAGCGGCAACGTGGGCGATCTCATGAGCCAGAACGCCGGCCAGTTCCGACTCCGTCTCGGCTTTCTCGATCAAGCCCGAGTTCACGAAGAGGAAGCCACCGGGCAGAGCGAAGGCATTGATCTCGTCGGTGCGCAGGACCTTGACCTTGAGGGGGACTTTCAGGTCCGAGTTGCGTCCGATCAACTGCGCCAGGTTGTTGATGTAGGTGTTGATCGCTTCATCTTTGATTTCCGGAGGCAGGAGTCCGTAGAGTTTCAACTGCTTGATAGCCTCTTCGCCCCGCTTGATGTCTTTTTCCTGACCTCGACCGATGTCGCGAAACCCGATATCTTCGACATCGCCGAAGCGGCGCTCGCGCGCCGTTCCCGAAGCGATGGCCTGCTCGATTTCGGCTTTGGCTTTGGGCCACTCCCGAAGCAAATCGAGTTTGGCCAGCTTGTTCTCATAGAGCACCTTGAGCCCTTGCTCGCGCTCGACTTTCAACCGGGCTTTCTTCTTCTGGAGTTTGAGGATCTGGCAATGGAGATCTTGCCGCCGCTTGGCCATCTCCGGCGTATCGCGCGAGGCTTGCTTATTCATCTTGGCCAGTTCGGCTTTGGCCCGCTTGATCTGCTCGTCGAGGGCTTGTTCTTTGGTCTTGATCTCTCTCTCCTTGGCCGCTCTCTCGTCGAGCAGTTTCTTCCTGAATCGCTCGATCTCGCTCTCGCTGATGTGAAGCGTCGGTGCAATCTGCAACACCTCCAAATACGGGCTCTCGACGAGTTTCTCCAGCGTCGTCTGATGATCGTCACTCGGTCGAACCGGATGAGGAAATGCCAGCAGGATGAGTGACGAAGCTAAAACCAAGCATGCCGTCTTCCGTATCCACATGATCTTTCCTCCCTAGGGATGCTCCCATAAGGATAGTGCATGCGAGCCGGTTTTGGCCAGCCTCACAGAGATGATGGGATCGTCATCACGGGTTGGAAGGAGGCTGACTCGGAATCCATCGAGCGGGCCGGCGAGAAAGAGGGGAGAAGTCTTTGCCAACGCAAACAGCCCATGCTGGCGCTCTCCGGGATGTTATCTTCCGCCTGGCGCGAAGTGAGGGCGAAGTAGGCGAACGTCTGGTGGGAAGCGTGGCGGGAGTCCTCCAGGGACTCCCGCTCTGACGGGCACTTCTCTCAGTGCTCTTATCGGGGGTGCGCGGTCTGATGCCTCTCGACGAACGTCCGCAACTCGTCTGATGTCACGAACCCGTCGCCATTCTCGTCCAGCATGGTGAAGAAGCGCGGGTTGTTGAATTGGGGAGCCGCCTCGAGTTCTGACCTGGAGAGCTTGCCGTCACCGTCGGCATCGTACCGCTCAATGAGCGCCGCGACATTGATGCGGCCGGGTGGCTGACGAATGAAAGCCAGAGCCCTCAACTCTTGACTGGTGAGCATCCCATCGCCATCCCGGTCCAACTGGCCGAAGTATTCGACGATGCGGGCGAATTCCTCTCGGGTGAGCTTCCCGTCATGATCGGCGTCCAGAACCCGAAGGAGACGTTCGCCGAAGGAGGATCGCGCAGCGCGATGGCGGAAGCGCTCCACCTCTGCTTTGCTGATGAATCCATCCCCATCGACATCCAGACGATCGAACAGGCGCGGCGGGCCGGGGAATTCCCGACGAGAGAGTTTTCCATCCCCGTCTCGATCGAATCGCTCGATGTTGAAACGATGTTGACCGGGCCCCCTTTGATCGTCGGCGACGGAGACCACTACCATCCCGGCGAGGCCGAGAAGCAGGGCGCTCGTGATGATCCTCTGTTTCATTGTCTCCTCCTTTGATCCCTCAAGCTAAAAATTGAATCTCAACTGCACTTCGATCCGGCGCGGTGGTCGTGCCGAATTCGCTTGGCCGAAAAAGGGTGAAGTGAGCACGCCGCTCGGTTGTCCCAGGTTGAGTCGATTGAACAGATTGCGGATGCGCAGGCCTATGGTGAGATTGTAGCGATACTCGCTGAAACCACGCCACCGCCCCCAGCGACCAGCTCCGCGGCCGAACCGTCCGCGCCCACCAAAACCGCCGATACCCGATCGTGGCCGATGCCGGCTCCGCCTATTGACATCCGAGGAGCGCCGGGCCATCGGCGCCCGAGACCGTCGATCGGCGTGTTCCCCACGTGCTGCCGATCGTTTCTGCGCTCCCGTCGTCGAGGGCCATCCCGGAGATTTCCGACTCCCCAGGCCAAAGGTCTTGGTCACGTAGAGGTTCACGTTGGCGAATCCCGGGCCCTGGCCGAAGTTTCGGGGAATCACCGGCGTTTCAGGTGCCGGATGGGGATCGAAGGCTCCCAACGGCGTGATGATGGCGCCCGGCGTCGAGGGGTCGGCGAGACTCGGACGATCGGTGAACGCCGTATCGTGATTATCATCCTGACCGGTCGTGATGTTGAACGGTTGACCGGAGCGAAGAATGATGAACGGAGCGACGCGCAACGACCAGGGCAACCGAATGAATCCTCCCAGGAAGAACCGATGGCGCGCATCAATGGTTGCCCGCCCCCACTCGGCTCGCAGATCGTAGGAATCGGCGGGAAGCGAAAAGGGACCATCTCCGTCGCTATGGGTGGACGAGAGCACATAGTTGCCGAACAGAGTCAATCGCCCGCCCAGTCGCCGACGGAAATTCACTCGGAGTTCGTGTCGGACGGATCGCGCCACGGATTCCAGCGCCAGGATCGGTCCGCGGGCGGGGAATGGGCGTTGCATCGTTCCGGGAAGCGGCGCATTGATGTTGCGCGAGCGAAATTGGTGAACGCCGCGCACCCAGCTATAGGTCACACTGCTGACGATCCCCGAAGGGAGTTGGCGCTCCAGGCTGATGGTCGCTTGCATCGCGTAAGGGGCGTTCAATCCCGGCGAGAGGATGCGCACCGCTCGAGGACGTTGACGAATTTCGCCATTTCCGGCAAAGGGATCGGGGAATCCGGGGTCGAGGATGATCAATTGCTCCTGACGACGGC
>RFHM01000284.1 GCA_003696865.1 Acidobacteriota bacterium
CAGCGCCATCCTCGAGGACGTCGAATTTGACAACATCCCATTCGGTCGATAAGCTGTCTGATTTCATCTCCGTTCGGCAGAAGAAGCAGAACCATGAAGCGACCGTTCATTGGCCTTCCGACAACGACCGATCCGACGACGGGCGATTTTTACCTCCGGCGCGAGTATGCCGAGGCTCTTCACAAGGCGGGCGCCACGCCGGTATATCTCCCTTTGATTCCAGAGATCGACTATATTCGCCATGTCATCGCCGAATGCGATGCCCTCGTGCTCACCGGCAGTCGCAGCGACGTCGATCCGCGACGTTATGGGACGACCCGTCATCCTCGGCTCCGGACCGTCGATCTTCGTCGTGATGAAATGGACGCTCTTCTCCTCCAAGCCAGCGAGGAGCGCCGGATGCCCGTCCTGGCGATCTGTTACGGGGTTCAATCGCTCAACGTCTATCGGGGAGGGACGCTCATTCAAGACATCCCCTCGCAGGTAGAGAATCCCGTGCTACACGAGGCGCCTCGGGGCTCTCCCATCGCCCATCATGATATTGAGATCAAGCCCGATTCCATCTTGAGGGAGTTGGCGGGGAGCCGTCGGACTCGCGTCAACAGTCGTCATCATCAAGCCATTGATCGCCCCGGCCATGGTTTAGAACCCGTCGCTTGGGCTTCTGATGGGGTGATCGAAGCCGTGCTCCATACGGCCGGCGCACAATTGATTCTCGGAGTGCAATGGCATCCCGAGTTGAGTTACGATGAAGATCCCTTTTCGCGTCGTTTATTGGCATGGTTTGTCGCCGAAGCGAAGAGGGGACGCTCATCCGCAGGTCGGCGATGAACAGGGCAAAGCAGAGCCAATCCATGAGACGAACCCATAAACCAGCCATTGCTGCCTTGAGCCTCGGGCACTTCGTCAATGACACCTATACGAGCAACATCTACCCGCTTCTCCCGCTGCTGGCGCTGAAACTCCATCTCACCGAGCTGCAGGTCTTCTCGCTCGTCCCCACCCTGGCCATCACGGCGGCGATCATGCAGCCGGTGTTCGGATTCGTCACCGAGCGCGTGAGCCAGCGGTTGTTCGCCATCATTGGTCCAGCGGTGACCGGATGTTGCATTTCCCTGATCGGCGTCGCGCCGAGCTACGGGATGCTCTTGGCGCTCTTGTTCATCGGGGGGATGGGCGCAGGGACGTTTCATCCCCAAGCCGTCTCTCTGGTGGCTCGTGCCAGTGGCCACAAGCGGCGCGTGGGCGTCTCGCTGTTCACCGCCGCGGGGACGTTTGGATTTGCTCTGGGACCATTCATCGCCGCTTCTGTGATCGGGGCAGGAGATGTCTCGCGAACCATCTACCTCATGGGAGGCGGTGTCCTGGCGGCCGTCTTCGTCTACGTTTACTGCCCGACTGGCGAGCGCCGGGGAACCGATGCTCGTCCCAAAGCGGGGTTACAGAGTTTGCTTCGGGCACTGAGGGCGGTTCGAGGGCCTCTGTGTATTCTCTACCTCATCTCGCTGAGCCGCGCCATAGTCCATATGCTCATCGACAATTATGTGCCGTTCATTCTGAGCGGCGAGGGGTATACGATCGAGGCCATCGGGACCATCCTCACGGCTTTTCTGCTGGCCGGAGCTATGGGGAGTCTGGCTGGCGGGACTCTCTCGGAGAAGCTCGGCGGTCATCTCCTCGGCGCGATCTCGGGAGGCGCTGCGACCCTTCTCCTCGGACTGTCCTTCCTCACTCACGGACCGTTGGGCATCCTGCTCATGACGCTGGGCTCGTTCGCCATGATGACGATGATGCCGGTCAATATTGCCTGGGCTCAGGAACTCGTGCCCAGGGAGACGTCAACGGTGTCCGCGCTTCTGATGGGATTGGTGTGGGGCGTCGCCTCCATAGCCGTTCCCGCGGCCGGCCCCCTCGTCACCTCTTGGGGATTTCGCCCCATCCTCGTGGGGGCTTCTCTCCTTCCGTTCCTGACCGGAGTCCTAGCCTTGCGGTTGCCCCGAGCGGATGATGCCGCTTCGTTGGAGGAACGACCCGTTGAGTTCGCTCAAAGAGCCGAATCCATGTGTGCCGATGAAGAGACAGTGGAGGTCAACGCCTGAGCCCCTGATGGCCATAAGAGCGAAGCCCATCATGCTGCCGCGGGCGAGCGAAACAGGGAAAGTCGCTCATGGTCCCGAGGTGGCATCACAGCGGATGAAGACGATGCCGTACAGGATGACGACGAGCGTCACTCCTCATTTCGAAAGCGTTGCCAAACGCTGCTGTGGCGCACGTATGATGAACTCCCGGGTGACGGGAGAGCACGGTCGGAGAGGGAGGTGATGGCATGATTTCACTCAGAGGTCAAACGGCGGTCATCACCGGTGCCTCGCGGGGAATTGGAGCGGCGACAGCCTTGACGCTCGCCCGGGCGGGCGCCAATGTCATCGTGAACTATAGGCAGAACCGAGCCGCTGCCCAACAGGTCGTGGCCAGAGCGAGGGCCCTTGGAGTGAGCGCTTTCGCGGTGAAAGCCGACGTGTCCCTGATGAGAGGAGCCCGGCGGGTGGTCGAGAAGGCCCTCTCTCAATTCGGTCGGCTGGATATTCTCGTGGCCAATGCGGGTATCTGGGAGGGCGCCCCTATCGATCGGTTGAATGAGGAACTGTGGGATCGCGTCATCAGAGTGAATCTCAGGAGCGTCTACACCTGCTGTCATTTAGCGGCTCAAGTCATGAAGAGCCAGGGGGAGGGGAAAATGGTCCTCGTCTCATCCACGGCCGGACAGCGTGGAGAGGCCAATTACTCCTGTTATGCGGCGGCGAAAGGAGCCATCATCAGTTTCACCAAATCGATCAGCGTGGAGCTGGCTCCATCGGGCATCCGCGTCAACTGCGTCGCTCCTGGCTGGGTGGAGACCGACATGGCGGCAGCACCGCTCGGTGATCCCCGGCGGCGACGGGAGATTCTTTCCCAGATCCCCATCGGGCGAGTGGCCGAGCCGGAAGACGTCGCTGGGGTCATTCTGTTTCTGGTTTCTGACCTGGCTCGCCACCTCATCGGGGAGGTGGTCAATGTGAATGGGGGATCGGTGCTCTGCGGATGAAGCGTCGAGCGGGTTGATCATTCGCCGCCCGCGCCGTCGGGATCGGACGAAGATCCCCTCACGCCCCCGATCTTCGCTGGTAGCGCCCGGTGGGTGGAAAGTCCGGGCCAACTACTCAAAATGGCTCACCTCGATGGATGGTTGGGAGCAGATCCCTATTTCAACCCGGCCGTTACGATGACCGCCAACCGATTGTACGCCTCCACGGCTGGCCGGTTTCTCTCAGAGCAGCAAGGGGAGGCCGATCGTCCCCGGACCACCGCCGGGATTGCCCAGGATGAGAATCGCTAGCCCAAGGAGAAAGAACACCCCGGCCACAATGACGGCGGTGGGGAAGAAGATAGAAATCAAGAGAGCCAAATCGGGTAGCTGGATCATCATGGTGAACAATATCGGGATGACCATCATGGTCGCGAGAGCACATAGCTTTTTCATAAATCCCTCCCGAGTCCGTGGTGACATTTCATATGCCATCGACATCGTGGTGCGGAGCGTGTGCCTGGAGAACACAATAGCTGGTCGCTCGGGCGGCGGAGGTTCTCATGAGTCCGTCGGTGGTGTCGCTCGTCGCTCGAATCGCACATTTCCACTCTGCACCTTCAACTATCGACGCTCACTCACAGTGACCCCCACTCCTCATCACGAGCAGATGAACCGCCTTTACTTATCGCTTTCTGATTCTAATTTATCATCACCCTCTGATTCTGCGACTCTCACAGGAGTCTGAGCTATTCTATTTGTTGCGTGGAGGCTTGTCAAGTCACTTTTCTCACAACATATTGTAGGGATCAGGCCCTTCAGGGCCACATAGAGTGGTCCTTCGTGAGCGTCTCGGTCTCTCATCGATCGCGGACCGGAGAGGGACATTCGTGCGCCGAGGAGATCGCCGAGCAGGCGGGACATCCGGCGAAGTATACTGATTGCTCCGGGCTCGATTCGTCTGGTATACTGGGAGCGGTCAGCTCGATGGGAGGAGTGGCCATGAAGCCATGAGTGAGTATCGGATGTCGATATGTCGACTCAAGGGAAAACGCTCGATCAGTTGAACGACCGCCTCTCGCACCACATGAACCTCATCCTGAGGTGCACAGTTCCCTCCCAGAGGTATGGGCGGCTACTGCTCGCTTCGCCGCCGACGTCCCGATATCCTTACATCTATCCGCGAGACACGAGCGCGGCGGTTCAATTGTTCCGTCGGTTGGCGGGATCGCGGCGCGGGTATGACGTGGGCCAGACGGCTTTCGAATTGATGCGGGCCATGGCGCATTTCATCAGGGACGTTCAGGCCGGAGATGGGAGCTGGGGACAACGATACAGTCTGGATGGCGAGGACAAGAGCATTTATAAACAGGAGGACAACGTCGCCCATGGCATTGCCATCCTCTGTAACTATCTTCTCACGGCCTGCCGGCTGGAGAAGGAGGTGAACGAGAAGGAAGCCTTTCTGGCCAGCATTGATAAGGCCCTGGAGTACAGTCTCGCCCACCTCTACCAAAAAGAACTGAATCTGTTTCATTCGACGACCTCCATCCATGAATCGGCCATGGAAGAGGGCTATACCTGTTGGGTCAATTTCTCCTTCCTTTACGCCTTTTCGCTGGCTCATGAGGTGGCCACTCTGTTGGACGAGACCCGGATCATTTGCCCCGCCCATCTGAATTTTCGCCGCCATTTTCTCTATAGCGTCGGGGAGTTGTTCGTGGCCGGGCATCGCTATATTCGTCGTATCGATGCTCAGGGAAATATCGACTTGCGGCCCGATTTCACGCTGCTCAGTCCATTCTACTATGGATTCCTCCACTACCGGGATGAGATGGAAGCCAGCGCGCAGTTTCTGGAGAAGCAGCTCTGGGATCCCGAATTGGGCTTGATCATGCGCTACCTTCCCTTCTACAAGGACTTTTCCACCCACGTTCACGCCGGGAATGGACCTTGGCTTCAGTATACGGCCATCCTGGCGCAATTTCACTACTGGAATGGGAACACCGAGAGAGGAGATGAGCTGTTGGAGAAGATCGATACCTACGCCACCGAGGAGGGGGAGATTCCGGAGCACCTTTCCACCTGCAAGCGATTCGAGGATTTCATGGAGGCGGAGTGGAAGACGGGCATCGATTTTGCCAAGGAATTTCACAAGCCCATCCTGCTCGACGGCGTAGACTTCGACAAGATTCTCGAAGAGGCCAACAACATGGCGCGCTCCTACGAAGAGACGGGGCGCCGCTGCGTGATCGACCGAACGAGCGAAGAGGGCGGGTTCATCCGATTCACCACCCCATTGATGTGGTCCCACGTCGAATATGCTCGCGCTCTGCTCGTGCGGGCCGGCGATTGGTGGAAGATGAGGAGACGGGAATCCCTCGATCATACATCCAAGACCGATCGCACACGGTGAAGCCTCCCCATGGACGATTCACACCGAATGTCACGTCGCGGCTCAGATGTTGACCGAGGGCGAACCAGTGAGGGGAACAGCATGCTCGCTTACCGGCGGCTATGGTGGGGATGGCGGTGGGCGTTTGCCACTCTCCGAGCAGCCAACATCCACCGCCGGGATGAGTAAGATGATGAGTGCGGTTTATCCCTCCTTCGTCAGGATAGCAATCATCGATCTTTTTTATTGTACTCCTCCAGCCAAGAGACGTCGATGTCTTTGGCCTTGCGTTTCTTCTTCTGTTCCAGGAGCCACTTGCCTCGCTCGTTCAATTCATGATCATCCTTCTTGGGAAGCATCTTGACGTGGCAGTACTTGCAGTTCTTGACCACCGTTTTACCGAATTTAGCGCGAGCGGCTTTGAAGTATTTGACGTTCGCGAAAGCTCCGCTCGTTGTGAATCCACCGAGTAGAAGACCGGTGAAGATGAAGAGGGCAATGAGCTTGAGGGTCTTTCTCGATTCGTTTTTCATCGTCTATGCCTCCTGAGTGAAATAAGGGTAGTATATCGCCCCTCGGGGATATTCACAAGCCCCGCGAAGGCCATCGGTGCGCCAGATCGGGGATTGGGAGCTCCGGGGGGCGCCGGCGGAGTGCCCGAAGCAGGCGCATGAGAGGACCGATCTCCCCATCACCATGGACTCTGAAGGGAACACATCTCGGTTGGAGCATGGGTGTAGGGTTCATCGCCGTTCGAACATCATTATTGGGCATACGGCGTATCACCGTCAGTTGACGGAATCACCGACCAGACATAGAATTGGCGGCCAATCATGGTATTGATGCTTGCTCGCTAAAGGGAGGTTCCATGCGGCTGTTCATCGTTTGTGTCCTGTTGCTGTATCCTCAGAACCACAGCGCTCACCTGGACGAACTCATTCTTTCGGATGGCACGGTATTGATCGGCACGGTCATCGCTTGGGATCGAGAGCGGGTGGTCATTCGCACTCAGGATGATCGCCAACATCACGTTTTAGCCAAGAACATTCGTCGCATGAGTTTGACGACCTCGAGCATTCAAGCGGTGAGCGCCAAGTTACCCGCCCCTGCGCGAACTCCGGCTTCGCGAGGAGACGATCGCCGACCGGAGAAGGCGTGGAAGGGGACCCTCGATTTCAGTTACGCGGGTAACCGGGGAACGTCCGATTCGGACAGCCTCGTGCTGGATTTCAAGGGGGAACGAAAGACGAAGCTCTATCGATTGCAGCTCAGTGCGCGATACTTCTATGCGGTAAAGAACAGCGAATTAGCCGGCAATCAAGTTCTCACCAGCGGGCGCCTCGATCGGTTTTTCTCTGCCCGATCCTTCGTCTTCGGGTCGGTTGATTTCACCTTCGATGAAGTGGAGAAAATCGATTCTCGCATCACTTATGCGGGAGGCTTTGGCTACCAGTTCGTATCGACGGAAGACCGCCAACTCTCCATTAACGGTGGAGGTGGATACACGCTGGAGAGATTCAGCGATGGAACTCGTCGAGACACCGCTTCGGCGGTGTTCAATCAGGAATACCAACAAAGACTCTTCGCGCGCAGTCGATTCGAACAGCAGTTCTATTATCTCCAGGATCTCCAGAATATCCCTCGGTTCAAATTTCGATTGAATCTGGGCCTCCGCACCCGGTTGAATAGCTTCCTGTCCATGCGCCTGGGCATCGTCGATTCCTTCGATCATCGTCCACAGAAGAACGTGAAACGAAACAACGTCTCGTTCACCACCGGGCTCGGCGTCACCTTTTAGCGGCGTCGCCCATCTCGCCCGGGGAGAAGAAGAGTGGGAGAGGGTTGGACGTCACCGGAGGGCCGGCAGCGAGGTCATCCATGGGGACCGCCGACGGGCTCGACTCGTGAGCTCGCCGGTCGGCCAGAGACGCTCATCGCTCGCGTCGGTCGGACTCCTCCTTCATCGAGGATGAGCGCTCAGGAGAGGCGCTCGACGAAGGCCCGCAGTCGCTCCACGCCCTTTTCCAGGGCCTCCAGCGAGTTGGCGTAGGAAATGCGCAGGTGACCATCCGAACCAAAGGCGGCGCCGGCGGTCACGGCGACGTGATACTCCTCCAACAACCGGCGTTGCACCTCGATGGAAGAGTTCAGCGACGAGCGTTCCAGAACGCCGCGAATATCGGGGAAAGCGTAAAAGGCGCCTTCCGGCCAGAGGCACGAGACGCCGGGAATGTCATTGAGGGCGGGTATGAGGAAATCGCGCCGTCGCTCGTATTCCTCCAGCATGCCGATGAGCGGCTCCTGAGGACCGCGCAGAGCGGCGATGGCCGCTTTCTGGGTGATGGAATTGGGATTCGATGTGGAGTGGCTCTGCACTTTGATCATCTCCGTGATCCATGGTTCGGGTCCCAGCGCATAACCGAGCCGCCAGCCGGTCATGGCATACGTCTTGGAGAGGGTTCCCACGATCAACACTCGGGATCTCAACTCGGGCGGAAGTTGACCGGCGCAGAATGGTTTCATCGGAGGATAGACGAACTCCCGGTAACACTCATCGGACATCACGTAGAGACCGTGCTCGACGGCCTTTTCCACCAGTTGCCGGAATCGTTCTGGCGGAATCGTCCGGCCGGTGGGATTACAGGGGGAATTGAGAATGAGCAACTTGGCCCGAGGAGTGAGATGGGCTTCCAGCGAATCGACGGTGAGTTGGAAATCGGTCGGTTCCGTATCGATGAACACGCTCTGGCCGCCGGCAAATGCGACGATTTCGGGAAACGTCACCCAATAGGGCGAAGGGATGAGCACCTCGTCTCCGGGATTGATGAGCGTCACAATGGCATTGAAGATGGCTTGTTTCCCCCCGGCGGTGGCCATGACCTGCGCGGGCGAGTAATCGATGCCGTAATCTTCGGCGAGACGTTCGATGATCGCCTCCTTCAACTCCTTGATGCCCGATGCCGGCGTATACCGCGTGAAGTCTTCCTGCAAAGCGGCATGCGCCGCGCGCTTGATGTGATCGGGCGTGGGGAAATCGGGCTCGCCCGCGCCCAGATCGATGATCTCGATGCCCGCGGCCCGCAAGCGAAGAGCCGCCTGGACGACGGCCAGAGTCGACGATGGTTGCATCTGACTCACTCGGGTGGAACGAGGAAAGGCGAGCGTCTCACTCATTGGGATTCAAACCTCCAACGGGATATTGTGTGTGGGTTTTGAACTTTTCGCGCATCCGTTGCTCGACGAACCGGGGCACCAGACCGCTGACCGATCCGCCCAATGAGAACACCTCTTTGACCAGTTTCGAGCTGATGTAGGAGTAGTCTTCTCCGGGGAGCATGAAGATCGTCTCCGCTTCGGGATACAGCCGGCGATTCATCAGCGCCATCTGGAGCTCATACTCATAGTCGGAGACGGCGCGAATCCCGCGGATGATGACCGTGGCGCGTTTCTCCTTGGCGTAGTCGACGAGCAGACCTTCGAACGCATCGACGGACACATTGGGCCAGGTCACGGCGCGGCGGAGCATATCCATACGTTCCTCCACGGTGAACAGCGGTGACTTCCCCGGATTCTTGAGGATGGCCACAATCACCTCATCGAACAGCTTCGCCGCCCGACCAATGACATCCAGATGACCGTAGGTCACCGGATCGAACGATCCCGGATAAATGGCGCGCCGTATCATAAGCCTCTCGACAGGGAAGTCACAAGAGAACCGGTCCGAAGGGAGGAATGCCCTGGCGGCCGTCCACCCGGTGTGCCGTGGCTCCCGGTGAGGCCCGACCGCTCCGGGCTCTCTCGTGCCTCCCATCTCCTTTTCAAGGTCAAGTATTGCATCGCCGTCCATTTTAAGATAATCTATTGATGACAGCAACTTTTGTGGAGATACGAGGCACCATGATCGAAGAATTACGCCGAAGATATGAGCAATTGAAGCCGAGAATGAACGAGTTCAGGAGGTATCTTTGACGTCGAAGCCAAGCGCGCCGAGCGCGATCGATTAGAGAAGCTCATCGCTCGGCCGGACTTCTGGAACGACCAGGCCCGTGCGCGCAAGATCCTTCGCGCGCGAAGTCACGCCGATGCTGACATTCAGATGGTCGAACGGTTCGAACGTGCCGCCGGGGATATCGACGTCATGTTCGAACTCGCCGAGGAAGATCCATCCATGCTCCCCGAGCTGCAGGAGGCGCTGGAACGATTGGAGCGGGAACTGGCCGAGGCCGAAGTTCGCATGATGCTTTCCGGCGAACACGATGCCGGAAATGCCATCGTCACCATCAAGCCGGGCGCTGGCGGCACGGACGCGCAGGACTGGGCGGAGAAACGAGGGTATAAGACGGAGATCCTCGATGTGCAACCGGGGCAGGAGGCGGGCATCAAGTCGGCGATCTTTCGCGTGGAGGGCGAGTATGCCTACGGGTATTTGAAGGCCGAAGCGGGCGTCCATCGGCTGGTTCGCCTGTCACCGTTCAATATCGCCCAGAGCCGGGAGACGAGTTTCGCCTCCGTGTTCGTCTCGCCGGAAATCGAGGACGATATTCAGATCGAAATCAACGAAGCCGATCTGCGCATCGAAACCTTCCGCGCCTCGGGAGCCGGCGGCCAGCACGTCAACAAGACGGAGTCGGCCGTGCGCATCACCCACATTCCTACGGGCATCGTCGTCTCCTGTCAAAACCAGCGATCACAACATCAGAATCGGGAAATGGCCATGCGCGTTCTCCGCTCCCGCCTCTACGAGTTGGAACTCCAGCGGCGCGCGGCGGAGAAGCAGAAGTTGGAGGCCATGAAACGGGATATCAGCTTCGGATCGCAGATTCGGAGTTACGTGTTGCATCCCTACAAACTGGTGAAAGATCTCCGGACGAAGTACGAAACGAGCGACGTGGAAGGCGTCCTGGATGGGAACCTGGATGAGTTCATTCGCGAGTATCTCCTCTCGCAACGGGACGCGACCGCTCCCGTCGATCGTGAGGTGACCGAAGTCAAGGCATCGTAACATGGCCAAATCGTCCGCCCATTCGTCGTCCAGGGAAGCGGGATCGGCGACCTCCCAGAGCCGGGCCGATGAGATGATCGGCGTCCTCATTCTCTCGGTTTCGCTTGGATTGCTGTTGAGTCTCATCAGCTACGATCCTGGAGATCCGGCCTGGAACGTGGCCTCGCCGCGAGATCAGGTGGCCAACTGGATTGGTCCGGTGGGCGCCTACGTCGCCGATCTCCTGTTGCAATCTTTGGGGCTGGCGGCCATCAGCATACCGTTGATTCTGATGTCCCTGGCCTGGATGAAGCTGCGGCATCGGCCGATTCGCGCCGTCCTTCCGCAGTGCCTGGGATGGCTGGCCTTGTGTCTGACATTGGCCGCGCTTCTCGGGCTCGGTTTCTCCGAGACGCTGATCTGGGGGAACATTCGACCCGGTGGCTTCATTGGACTCCTCATCGCCACCGGTCTGGCCTCCATCTTCAATACCGTCGGCGCCGCCCTGGTATTGCTCACGGCGCTGGTGCTCACTCTGCTCGTGGTGGTCAACTTCTCTTTCGTGCGGGGGATAGAGGACCTCAAGCGGCGACTCGCGCCGTGGGCGTCGAGCTTGCCTCGTTTGAAACGAGCCGAGCGCCCATCGCGCACGGCGGACGCTCATGAGGAGCAGCCTGGCTCGTTGGAAGTCGTCGGGACGGCCGGGAAG
>RFHM01000285.1 GCA_003696865.1 Acidobacteriota bacterium
ATCCACCCGTTTTTTCAGGATGGCCTGGCGTTTGGCTTCCAACGCCTCCCGGAGTTTGTCGAAGGAGGTGGCGAAGGCGCGCACGCCGTCTGTCTGCAACTGCTCGGTGATGGCGTCAAGGTCGATGCCCAATTCGTTGAGGCGCGTGAGATCGGCTTTGGCTTGTTCCAGGCCTTCCTGGAGCGAAGGGCGCACCCGCCCGTGGTCGCGAAAGGCATAGAACGTGGCTGGAGGCAGAGTGGTGACCGTATCTGGTCCGATGAGTTCTTCGACGTAGAGCACGTCGGAGTAGGCCGGATTCTTGGTGCTCGTGCTGGCCCACAGCGGGCGTTGAACGCGGGCGCCGCGCCGACGCAGGGCCTCGAACGCCGATCCCTGGAAGATCTCGCGGAAGCACTCATAGGCCAGTTTGGCGTTGGCGATGGCGATCCTGCCTCGCAGGCGCCGGGCCTCCTCCGTCCCGATGGCCTCCAGTGCACGATCCACCACCACATCCACCCGGCTCACGAAGAACGAGGCCACAGAAGCCACTCGATGGGGTTGGGAGCAGCGCTCCAGTCCGCGCAGATAGGCGTGCACCACCGCTTCGTAGTGGCCGAGGGAGAAGATGAGGGTGGCGTTGACGTTGATACCTTCGGCAATGAGCGTCTCCAGGGCCGGAATCCCTTCGGGCGTGGCCGGCACCTTGATCATCACGTTGGGCCGATCCACCGCGCGCCACAATCGGCGAGCCTCGGCGATCGTCTTTCCGGTCTCGTGAGCCAAGTGCGGCGAGACTTCCAGGCTGACGAAACCGTCGGCTCCATCGGTGGCCTCGTAGACGGATCGTAGGATATCGGCGGCCATTCGAATATCCTCGATGACCAGGCGCTCGTAGAGCGTTCCGATGTCCAGACGCGGATCGTCGTTCAAACTGGCGCGCAGATCCTCGTCGTAGTCGGTGCTGCCGGCGATGGCTTTCTCGAAGATGGACGGGTTGCTCGTTATGCCCCGCAGTCCGTCTTCCTCTACCAGACGACGAAGCTCGCCGCTAGTGATGAGCTGGCGACGAATGTAATCTAACCAGATGGATTGCCCGTACTTCTGCACTTCTTTCAATGGATTCATGATCGCTCCTCAATCTCGCGCGAGGTCCCTATCTCGCTCGCACG
Source organism: Acidobacteriota bacterium (assembly GCA_003696865.1). GTDB lineage: Bacteria > Acidobacteriota > Blastocatellia > HR10 > J050 > J050. The sequence goes on from RFHM01000285.1 coordinate 1,152, forward strand.
GCGAGTTTCCAATGCTTTGACTTTCTTCAAGCGGCGCCGGTGGCGCTCTTCCCCGGTGAACTTCGCCGCCAGGAAGGTCTGAACGAGTTCCCGAGCCAGTGCCGGACCGATGACGCGCGCGCCCAGCACGAGCACATTCATGTCGTCATGCTCGACGCCCTGATGCGCCGAGTAGGTATCGTGGCAGAGCCCGGCGCGGATGCCCGGCAACTTGTTGGCCGCCACCGAAGCTCCGACGCCGCTTCCACAAATGAGAATCCCGCGATCGGCCCGTCCTTCGATGAGAGCTCGTCCCACCGCTTCGGCGAAGTCGGGATAGTCGACGGGCTCCGTACTGTGAGTGCCCAGATCGAGGACGTCGTGCCCGGACTCCTTCAGGTACGTGACGAGTTCCTGTTTGAGCAAGAATCCGGCATGGTCAGCACCGATGGCGATGCGCATAGCTTATTTCCTCCCCACGAGCGCTCGTGCGCGTTCGACGACATGCTCGACGGTGAATCCCAGTTTCTCCAGGACGACATGGCCCGGAGCCGAAGCGCCAAAACGGTCCACCCCGATGACATCTCCTGTCGCGCCCACATAATCACGCCAGCCCCGCGGCGTGCCGGCTTCCACGGCCAGCTTCGGCACGTGAGACGGAAGTACATAATGGCGATATTCGGGCACCTGCTCGTCAAACAGTTCCCAGGAGGGCATGGAGACGACGCGAGCCCGTATCCCCTGCGCGTGGAGGGCTTCTCTGGCGGCCAGAATCAAATGCACTTCTGATCCCGTGGCCATCAGGACGATGTCCGGTGCTCCTTCCGTCGCCTCAGCCAGAACGTAGCTGCCACGGGGCACGCCCTCGGCGATGGGGAATCGGGCGGGATCGAGCACCGGTAGCTTTTGCCGCGTCAAAACCAAAGCGACCGGCCTGCGCCGCTCGATCGCCAGACGCCAGGCAACGGTCGTCTCATTGGCATCGGCCGGACGCAGCACGGTCAATCCCGGAATCAGGCGCAGGCTCATCACCTGTTCCACCGGCTGATGAGTGGGCCCGTCTTCTCCCAAGCCGATGCTGTCGTGGGTGAAGATGAAGATCGAATGAGTCTGCATCAAGGCCGCCAACCGTATGGTGGGTCGCATGTAATCGGAGAACACGAGAAAGGTCGCGCCGTAGGGGATGATGCCGTGCAAAGCCATCCCATTGACGATGGCCCCCATGGCGTGTTCGCGGACGCCAAAGTGAATGTTGCGCGCGCAGGCTTGATCGAATCCCAAGTCACCGTATCCTATGAGGAGCGTTTTGGTCGACGGCGCCAAGTCGGCCGATCCGCCGATGAAGTGGTGCAGGCGTTCGGCCAATGCATTCATGATCTTGCCCGAAGCACTGCGCGTGGCCAGAGGACCTTCCTCGGAATGGAAGACGGGCAGGCCCATATCCCAGTCCGGTGGAAACTCTCCGCGCATCAGTTGGATCAACTGAGCCGCCAGTTCCGGATACTCCTGGCCGTAGGCATCCACTCGCGTCCGCCACTCGGCTTCTTGTTGTGCCCCTCGCTGCCGCGCGCGGCCGAGATGTGCGCGCACCTCCTCGGGGATGTAGAAGGGAAGGTCCAGAGGCCAACCCAGCGCTTCCTTGGTCGCTCGCACGGCATCCGGACCCAGAGGTTCGCCATGGGCAGCCGCCATGTCCTGCTTGGGGCTGCCATAGCCAATGTGCGTGCGCACGATGATCAAAGACGGCCGCGCGCGCTCGGCGCGCGCGGCGTCGATGGCCCGCTCGATGGCGGCCAGATCATTGCCATCGGCAACTCGTAAAACCTGCCAGCCGTAGGCCTCGAATCGTCGCTTCACGTTTTCGGTAAAGGCGATGTCCGTCTCGCCCTCGATGGAGATGTGATTGTCATCGTAGAGATAGACGAGCTTGCCCAGGCCGAGCGTCCCGGCCAGAGAGGCCGCCTCTGAGGAAATCCCCTCCATGAGGTCACCGTCCGAGACCAGCGCGTAGGTGTGGTGGTCCACGATGGGGAATCCCGGGCGATTGAAGCAGGTGGCCAGAAAGCGTTCGGCGACGGCCATGCCCACGCCCATGGCGAACCCCTGGCCCAAGGGACTGGTGGTGGCTTCCACGCCCGGCGTGTGACCGTACTCGGGATGGCCGGGCGTTCGGCTTCCCCACTGGCGGAATCGTTGGAGTTCTTCCAGCGGCAGATCGTACCCGGTCAGATGCAAAAGAGCGTAGAGCAACGCCGAACCATGTCCCGCCGACAGGATGAACCGGTCGCGATTGAACCAGGAGGGATGGGTGGGGTTATGGCGCAGGAAGCGATCCCACAGCACATAGGCCATGGGTGCCGCGCCGAGCGGCAAGCCGGGATGCCCGGAGCGCGCGCTCTCCACGGCATCCACGGCCAGGAAGCGTAATGTATTCACACACTGTCGGTCCACCTCGTTCATGTCCTCTCCTTCCATCTCCCCCGCGACGAGCGCCGTCCTTCGTCGTGAGCCCAGGACTCATGGGCGATTCCGGTCACAGCCGCCCCCCGGTCATCGACCGCCTCGTCCCACTCCGCGAGTCCACCCGCCAGGTGATGGCCTGAAATCATTGACGAGCCTCCTCAGTCGCCCTGAATCCTCTCCAGTTTAGACGGCCAGGGGAGCACTTCGCCAGTCCAGATTGAGGGCGAATCGCCCTCTGGCCATCGCCGTGACAAAGGAAAGGCGTCTGACGGCGCTGCGTCTTCAAGCAAGTATGGCCACTTCATAGTCGCGTTCCTCCCACCGGTCGCTCTCCGTCCAGAAAAAGGTGAACCGAATCGGCGCGCGCTGGACCGCCGGGACAGGAATGTCCACAAACTCAATTCCCAGGGCCGTAGGCGTTGAGGGAGTATCCTCCAGAGTGGACCACTCGTCGCGCGTCCAGCGAAGCCGGAACGGTGCGGGCGCCTGGATGCGGAGTGTCATCCCTGCCTTCACTGCGCACACCTGCCGATTCGGCTTCCAGATCTCCAGCGCCCGGCAAGCAGTGCGCGTCCGGTAGCGCTCGGCGACCTCCGGGATGAGATCGAACACCTGCCCATCGAAGGCCGATCGAAGCAGTTTGATGTACTCGGCATGGGCCCACATCAGCGGCATCGCCGAGCCCGTAGGCCGACCCAAGTACATATGGACCTCGGGCCGATCCGGCTCATCCCAGATCTGTTCGGGCAGCAGGCCGGTCGGCGAGGCGAATCCCTCCATCGCCCGGATGAATGATGCCACGCTCCGTCCGGCAGCCAACTCGTAGTGCCCGCGCTCTCCGGTGAGCAGCGGCCAGGCGCGCCCTTTCCCCCAGCCCCGATAGGGACCACCGTCCTCGCGCTGACCGTAGCCATCGTGGTTGTAGCGGTGCCAGCACGGGCCGAAGGGCGTTTCGACTTTGAGGACAGCATCTACGACGCGCAGGGAATCCACAATGAGCGGGTCATCCGGCCGGCGAATTCCGTAGCGCACCAATTCCAGGAACCCGGCATCGACGATCTCCTTGGCCGGCCAGGTCCATGGCGTGCCGGGCGGGCAGTTGGCGATGGCCAAGACGCCATGGTTAGGATCTTCGTCAGGACAGGGGTCGCGCACATCGACCGGATGAATCCGAATGTAGTGGCGGGCGATATCCGGCACCAGTGTGCCTTGCGTGGTCACCGTCCAGGCTTCGATGTGGCATTCCAGGAAATCGGCGTACTCTTCCAGAAACTGGGCCGTCGTCTCGTCGCCGCGCGCGCGGGCGAAGCAGGCCGCCGCAATCAATGCGGCAATATTAGACGCCAGCGTCGAGGGCGAGTAGCCGCTGGCCTCTTCCCAGCGTTCTTGCTCGGTGGCCGGACCGTGGCGAATGAGATATCTGGCCGCCCGTTGCACCATGGGATACGGATCGAAGTCTCGCAGAGCGCCTTGCCGATGCAAACGCCAGGCCAGCAGAATGGGGAACGCCACTTCGTCCAGTTGAATGCCTCGCCAGTAGGGCTCGCCGTTGATCCAGAAATTCTGCGGAAAACCGCCGTCATCCTGCTGGCTGGTGGCCAAGTAGATCAAGGCGCGCAGCGGCGTCTCCGTATTTCCGGCGGCCAGGAGCCCGGTGGCGCTGTTGACCATATCTCGCGTCCAGACCAGGTGATACCCCCCTCGGTCTTCATCGCCCTTGGCTTCGCCCCAGGGGATGGAGAGCGAAGCGATGAGGGCGCCGGGGAACATCTTGTCCTCATGGGCCAGGAGGAGGCTATAGCTCCCCTGGTAGAGTGTACCTCCGTCCTCTGACACCTTCTCCAGGGGCAACATCTTTCGACACGGGCGATTCCATTGTCCAATATACCGCCTCCGATGTTCCCGAAAGGGAATGCCCAAGGCCTGAAAGAGCGTCGTCACGGCGTTGTGCAGACCGTCGCCGAAGGCCAGCCCCATGGTGAACGCCCGGTGCTCGTCCAGGGGAATCTCTCCGGTGAGGGCGACGTTGCCGTCCAGCGCGTGGTCATATTGCCAGTCCATCTGGAGGTTGTCGGCCAGATCGGTCCAGCCATCGCTTTGGCCGACGTATCCGCAGGAGAGCCGCTCAAATGGAATCGTCGCCGCCAGCGCCAGCCAGATCCCATTCTTCTCCGCCGCCAGGATCTTCCGTCCGGCCACCTCGATGACGTAGGCATTGTTGCCTGCTCCTCCTCCATCCAGATGGGGCGCCGAGAGCACGTAGAGACGCAGTCGCGAGAGCCACGACGCATCGCCTTTGACCTCCGTGCGCTGGAGAAGACAGGGCAGATGAGGATCGGTGATGATCTCCTTGATGATCGCATATCGCCCGTCTGGATCGGCATTGGTGATGCGATAGATCAACGCGTGGGCCGATGGCCGCACGATGGTGGAGGTGAGATGTCGTTTCTCCTCGTGAAAAAAGATCCCTCCATCGGTCACCAGATACTGAAGGTCGCGAACTTGAGGTCGATCAATGGTGGGGTAGTAGACCTCGGTGACGATCCCATTCCAAAGCGTGAACCAGATTCGACTGTCTGCCGAGTAGGCCGTCCCCACTCCGTCTTTGTTGCCATGGGTCCACCGAGGTTCGATCCCCGGTCGTCCAAATGCCGGTTGAGTGTGATGAAATTTCGTCATGGGTTGCTCGTGTGCTTGCCGCTTGTTCAAGTAAAGCCACTATGGTATCAGATCGCGAGACGTTCTGTCTGTGGCTCCCCTTACAACGTGCGGGGGCAGAATGATGACCGCTCCCGGCGCCGATACTGGATCGCTCGCTTCTGGAAAATCCCCTCGTCAAGGAGTCACCGCATCGAGGTTCCTCCCCGGTCCCGATCGAGGGTCCAGGAGCGCCCTCACCCGCTTTCGCGCGAGACCGTCTCATCCGGAGCGAGGCAACAGGTACCGCGGGGTAGTAGGGTGCCTGCCGGCCTCTCCGGGGGAAGGTGATCTGGTCAGGCCCGATCAGGCGATCTCATCGCTCATCGACCGAGATTGGGTTCGTCGTTATGCTTGACGCCCTCTCCGTAAACCGATACCTTTGCTGATCTGAACCAATGACGTCAAGATCCATAAGGGAGTGAACGATGAAACTCATCGATCTCCGCAGCGATACGGTGACGCGTCCGACGCCGGAGATGCGTCAGGCGATGGCTCAGGCCGACGTCGGCGACGACGTGTATGGAGAAGATCCCACGGTCAATCGCCTGGAAGAGCGAGCGGCGGAAATTTTCCAGCGAGAGGCAGCGCTGTTTGTCCCTTCGGGGACGATGGGCAACCAGATCTGCGTCAAGCTCCATACGCAGCCCGGCCAGGAGGTGATCATCGAAGAGAACGGGCACATCTATAACTACGAGATGGCGGCCATGGCGACGATCTCCGGCACGTTGGCGCGGCCCATCCCTGGTGAGAACGGCATCGTGGACTGGCCGACCATCGAGGCCGCCATTCGCCCGCCCGCCTATTACATCGCACAAACCGGGCTCATTTGTCTGGAGAATACCCATAACATGGCCGGTGGCGCCGTCATGTCCAAGGAGCGGATGGCGGAGATTTGCCAGAAGGCGCACGCTCGAGGACTTCCCGTTCACCTGGACGGAGCGCGGATCTTCAATGCCGCCGTCGCCTTGGGTCAATCGGTGGCCGAACTGACCCGACCGTTTGATTCCGTGATGTTCTGTCTGTCCAAAGGATTGGGTGCGCCGGTCGGCTCGATGA
>RFHM01000004.1 GCA_003696865.1 Acidobacteriota bacterium
CAATGGATTCGTCTTCCACATCGGCTTCGGCAAGCGCCCGCCGCGGCTTCCGCCGCCACCACCCAATCGCCCGCCCACGGTCAATCTGGAAGCCGATAAGACGGAGGTGGTGGATGGAGAGCCGGTTCAACTGTTCGCCCGGGCCATGGATCCGGATAATGATATCCTCATCTACACCTGGACGACGTCGGCGGGTCAACTGGCCGGGGCCGGCCCTCACATGACCTTGAAGACGACCGGCATCAATCCTACCGTGGGCGCGCCACCGGTTGACGTCACCGTCAGTGTGACGGTGGATGATGGTCGAGGAGGCTACGATACGGCGACGCGGACCATCCGGGTCAAAAGTCCGCCACCACCGCCACCGCCGCCCAACCGTCCTCCGGTGATCGAGTCCATCAACTACGAAGTCGTCGGCACGCCCCATATAGAAGGCCAGATCACCGATGGAGAGATCGTGCGCATCTGGGCCATCGCGCGCGATCCCGATGGCGATCCCCTCACCTACCGATGGACGGCGAGCGCCGGACGACTCCAGGGAACCGGCCAGGAAGTGACGCTGGACACGACCAACGTCACTGCCGGACCCGGTGCGCCACCGGTGACGGTGACCATCCACTTGACCGTGGATGATGGACGGGGCGGGAGCGACGAAGGCTCCACCACGCTCACCGTCCACTCCATAGAAAAGCCCAAGCCGGAGCGCGTGGCCAAGGATCTCATCTTCCGGAAGGGCAGCGCGCGCGTCAATAACGTCCATAAGGCCATTCTCGACGACGTCGCCTTGCGACTGGAACAAGATCCTACGGCTATTCTGGTCATCGACGGCCATCAGGATGCCAGCGAGCCTCCCAATCTCAGTCGACGGCGCGCCGAAAACGTCAAGCGATACCTGGTGCGCGAGAAAGGCATCGACCCCGATCGCATCGTCGTGCGCTTCTTCGGGGCTCGACGGCCCCATCCGAGCGGCAAGCGAGAATTGAACCGTCGCGTGGAATTGTGGATTGTTCCCAGCGGTGCGGAGTTGCCTCAGTGAGCCAGGCGCGGGCTCCCGCTCAACGATGAGCGGTATGAGCGGGAGCCTTCATCTTCTCGCCGAATGATGGTCCTGTCGCCTTCGACCGGCGCTGGCTCTCCCCGGCGCGCGATGAGATGAGCGAGGCGGGGCCGATTACTTCATTGTGATGATGATCTGTTCGGCGCGCCGCTCGTCGGGAAAGGTCACCCAGAGGATTTTTCGCCAGCCATCGTAGGTCCATCCTCTATCGGCCTGATGGAGTTTGCCCAGCGTCTCAACTGCCGGAAGCTGCTCCTCGCCTCGCATCACCCGCTGAGGGGGGCGATCGATGCCGTTGAATCGGAGGAGGATCGCCCGACGGGCCGGCCGATAAGATCCTTCGGGCGACGAGATATGGAACGCGATCCGATCCGAGGCGCGCCGGCAGCGGAATCGGGTCCGCGCGTAGACGCCGCGTTGATAGCGGTAACTGAGACCATCATCTTCGTAGAGCGCGGCGGTAGAGTCTCCGGAGGGGAAGATATTGATGATGAGAGGATCGATGGGAGCCTCGTCGACATATTGAACGACCTGTTGCATGGGAATGATCGCTCCCCCGCGGGCGAACAAAGGGATCACATCCAAAGGCGCTTCGACCTCGATCTCTTTGGGTCCGGTCACCTTCTCGCCGGTCCAGAAATCGAACCACACTCCCCGGGGCAAGTAGACCTGACGTCGGGTCGCTCCTTCCACCAATATGGGGGCGACGAGGAGATCGGGTCCGAACAGAAACTCGCTATCCAGACGATAGGTGCGCCGATCGCCGGGATACTCCAGCAACAGGGGACGCATCACCGGTATGCCGGTGCGCGCGGCCTCCTCGAACAACGAGTAGATGGTGGGCATCAATCGGTATCTCAACTCGATATATCGTCGATTGATGGCCTCATAGGTGGGACCGTATGACCAGGGCTCCTGATCGGCGGTTCCCTTCTGGGTGTGCGTGCGGCAAAACGGGCTGAACACGCCCGCTTCCAGAAATCGGGTGTACAGTTCCGGCGTGGGACTCTGACTGAATCCGCCGATGTCCGGTCCGGCGAACGGTTGTCCACAGAGCCCGAAGTTCAGCACCATGGGAATCCACAAATGGAGATGTTCCCAGGTGCTCGTGTTATCGCCCGTCCAGGCGGCGGCGTAGCGCTGACCGCCGGCATACGAGGCGCGCGAGAGGACGAACGGGCGCTCGTCGGGTCGCAGTCGGCGGATGCCCTCGAAGGTCGCCCGAGCCATGAGCATGCCGTAGACGTTGTGCGATTTGCGATGGCTGGTCTGGTGCCCGCGGTCGTCATGGATGGCGTCCAGGGCCATGGTGCGATTCACCCGCCGATCGGTGGGGACGAAGATGGCCGGCTCGTTCATATCGTTCCAGAATCCGCGGACGCCAGCGGCCACCAATTGACGGTAGAGTCCGCCCCACCATCGACGCGTCTCCGACCGCGTGAAATCGGGAAACACACAGAGGCCCGGCCAGACCAATCCGGTGAACAGCGAGCCATCGGGCATCCTGATGAAATGGTGACCGGCCACCCCCTCATCGTATACCCAGTATCCCGGCTCCTTCTTGATGCCCGGATCGATGATGGTCACCACCTTGACGCCCTTGCGGGCGAACTCGGCGATCATCTCGCGGAAATGAGGGAATTTCTGTTCATCGATGGTGAAACACCGATAGCCATCCATGTAATCGATGTCCAGATAGATGACATCCAGTGGGATGCGCCGACGACGAAACGTGGTGACGATCTGCCGCACCCGACTCTCCGGCTCATAGCTCCAGCGACATTGCTGGTAGCCGAGCGCCCATCGCGGCGGCAGCGGCATGCGCCCGACCAGTTCGGTGAATCGCTGGATGACTTTCTTGGGATGAGGACCGTAGAAGAAGTAATAATTCACTTCCCCGCCCTCGGCGCCGAATGAATAGACATCCCGAGATCCCTTGCCCAGATCGAATTCCGAGCGATAGGTGTTGTCGAAGAAAATCCCGTAACTCCGCCCCCGACGGAGAGCGAGAAGGAAAGGAATCGACTGATAGAGAGGATCTGTTCCCCACCGATACCCGTAGGCATCGGTATTCCAGTTGACGATGGCCCGGCCACCGAGCTCCAGAGGACCGGCATTCTCGGCCAGACCATAGTAATATTCATCGGCGGGCATCACTTTCCACACCCGTACCGCTCGTCCGTCCCAGGCCATCCCCTTGCTGGGATCATCCCGATTGATGATCCGCCCTTCTGGATCGCGAAACGTGAGTCGACACGGCGATCGGGCGATCTCCACGACGAGCTCCGAGGTCGTCAATCGAATGAGTTCCGGCGTCTCCGAGATGTCCAGGGCCACCTCGGGCCAATCGGTTTTGGTCACCGCCCAGCTCTCATCGGGCCTCCAGGCGCGCCCCGGAGTCATTCGTACGCGGATGAGATCGGCGGCCAGGACGCTCACCTCGACCAACGCCATCCGACAATCGAGCATCACTCGATTGGCCTCCCGGTGGACCGAGATCACGTCTCCGATGGATCGCCATTCGGCCAGCGTCGGACTGGCCAGGATCAGCACCAGGCCAACGGCCCATACCATGGCTCGCTGCCAGATTCCCAACGACACCGTTCGTCGATGGCGCAGAGTAGGATGAGACGTCGTCATCGATCACCTCCATTGGCTTTCAGAGATGCCTTCCGTGGCATCCGCGGGCTCATTCCTGTTGCTCTTCGCGGAGCTTGCGGGCCACGGCGAATTCCCGCTGGGCGTCTTTGGTCCGACCGAGTCGTTGATAAGCCTGTCCCAGCAAATAATGCCCCGAGGCATTGTTGGGGTCCATTTTCACTCCCCGCTCCAGCATGCTGGCGGCGAGCAAGGCATCGCCTTTCTTCAACAGCACCTTCCCCATGAGGATGAATGGTCCGCTGAACGAGGCATTCAACCAGATAGCCCGCCGCAAGTTATCCATGGCCCGATCGAACATCTCCAATCGCGCATAGGCATCGCCCAATCGATAATAGGCCAGCCAGAACCCGGGGTTGATCTCGAGTTCCCGGCGAAACTCATCGATGGATTCGCGCACCCGGCCTTTGAAGATATCGATTTCGCCGAGCATGAAGTGAGCCATGGGCAACCGGGGAGTCAAAGCCAAAGCGCGACGCAACTCGGCTTCGGCGCGATCTTCCATTTGCTGTTGCAGAAACACCTTGGCGGCCAACAGATGACTGGCCGCCGAATGGGGCGCGACATCATACATGTGGGCGAACGCCCGAACGGCCTCATCCATTCGGCCAGCACGCGCATAACTCATTCCCAGGACGTAGGAAGCGGTCACCTGGTCGGGCGCGAGGTCCCTGATTTTCTCCAGTAATGGAATGGCTCGTTGAACGCGCCCCAGGGCATAATAGGATAACCCGAGGAGTTGGATGACCTCATAATCGCGAGGATGCCGAGCGCGAACGCGCTCCAGAAGCTCGATGGCCCGCTCGTAGTCGGCTTTTCGATAATAGGCGACGCCGAGGGTGCGTTGAAGACCGGGCAAGTGCGGCTCTCGCTCGTTGAGCGCCTTGAGCAGGCGCAACGCCTCATCCAACCGCCCCCGCTCGATGAGCTCCCGAGCGCGTTCCAGCGCCCGTTCGGGCGACTCCGCCTGACGAACCGTTTGAGCAGACCCACCGACCGAAGGGAGGTCCACCGGTCCCGGAACCCACAGCCAGAGGCTCAGCGAAAGAGACCACACCCATGAGGACGCCAACCGATTCACGCTCATCGGCCATGAGATCATTGCCAGTTATAATGAACGGAGAACGTGGCGGCCGCTGCGGGCTCGCCATCACCGGGAGCTCTTGATGGAGGGGTCGAGGCCGGCCCCTCCATCGAGGCTCTCCAGGCGTCAGAACTCCAGCCTGATGGCCCATCGCCACTGCCGTTGGATGGTGAACGGCTCGGTACTGGTGATCTTCCCGGCGAGGGCGAGATTACAGTCGATGCAGGATTCGGGAATACCCAGATTGACGACGTTGAACACATTGAACGCCTCGGCGCGGAACTGAGCCTTGACGCGCTCGGTGATCTGGATGTTCTTGAAGAACGCCATATCCGTCTGGAAGAATTGTGGTCCGCGCAAGGCGCCTCGCCCAATGGTCCCGAACGTCCCCGGCTGCGGTCGCTGCCAGGGACCGGAGACCTGGCCATTCTGGGCCAGCACCTGTGAAGCGGGAATGAACCACTGGTTGCGATTCTGGTCGCTCGGTGTGGGATCACCCACCAGACTGGGGCGACAGAGGCCGACGTCCTGATCCTGTCCACAGTCCCGATAGCTGGGAGTGAAGGGACGGCCGCTGGACGCCGTCGTCGTCTGATTGATCTGCCATCCGCCGAGCACCAGATCCAGCGCTCGACTCCAACCGGTCCCCCAGCGTTTGCCGCGCCCGAAAGGAAGTTCCCAGAGCGAGGAGACGATCAACGTATGGGTCCGGTCGAATGTGGGTGGCCCGTAACCGAGCTTGTCATTGAACAGGATCTGAGTGGCGTCGTGGTTCAGCACCTTTCCGTAGGTGTAGTTGGCATTGAGGCTGAACCCTTGGGCGAACCGCCGAATGACTTTGAGCTGGAGGGAGTTGTAGTTGTTGTCGTGGCAGTTGCAGTAGAAGTCGATGCCCTGCGTCCAGCCGAACTTATGGAAGAAGGGCTTTCGCTCATTGGTGCTGAGGACGCCGAATCCCTCGATGGTGGGTTGATTGATGGGCACGGTGGGCGTCGAGCCGTCGAATCCCGAGAAGACGTGCGTCCCCTTGTTCCCCACATAGGCGATTTCCACCGACCAGTTCTCCGATAACTGGTGCTGAATGGTCACATTCCAGGCATCGACGGTGGCCAGGCGCACGCGATCGGGCCGGGCGCGGGCGAAGATGCCATCTGGCAGAGGGATGCGTCCGTTGGCCGGCACTTCGGGGAACACCGGTGGGGGTGGTCCGTCGGCCAGGTTGAACACGCGATCGAAGTTATTGGCCGGCGCCAGATCCTGGGCTGACAACACGGGCAGATTCTGCGTGGCGAAGTGGCCGAAGATCGATCCGAACGTGCCGATATCGAAGCTCCGTCCATAACCGACGCGGAGCACGGTTCGCTCATTGAGCTGATAGGCCAATCCCAGCCGCGGCGCCCAGGCGCCCAAATCCGTCTCCACGTTGCCATCTCGACCGATATCGCCGATGCCCGCTACGCGGATCTCGCCGGTCTTCAAGTCGAGCCAGCCGCCGTTGCCGTCGCCGTTGACCGTCTCGGGGAAGATGATCTCCCAGCGCACGCCGTAACTGAACGTGAGCTTGGGCGTCATCCGCCACTTGTCCTGCCCGTAGAAGAACAAGCGATTCTGTCGCTCAGCAGCGTCGAACGAGGGACTGACGAAG
>RFHM01000286.1 GCA_003696865.1 Acidobacteriota bacterium
CCCCGAGCCACGTAAACCTCGGGGAGTTCCTCAGCACTCGGCGGCAGCTTCTCCGGTATCACCGTGGGCGCAACGAATCCGGCGGGAATCACGATCGCTTTCGGTGGAATGCCTCCGCGCGGCGTGGGCGCCGGCCCCGGGGGCGGCGGTGGCGGTGGCGGCGGCGGTGGCGTCACCAGAGCGACTTCCAGCACGGCTTCTCCGAACTCGGGTTTGACCAGCAGAATGCCGGCGACAATCGTTCCCGCAATGGCCACCAGGTAGACGAGGGCGGTGAGCAGCAGAATCCACCTCATCCGACCTCTTGGGCGTTGCTTGCCCGACACCACCAGTGATTCTTCAAACATGATGACCGTCTCCTTTTTCTCAACGCTCTCAATCTCAGGAGGGTCCCAACGACTCTCCCAATACTGTATGTGCAAATTGCGTGCCAAAAGAGCGTGGACGGCGGCATCGGTAACTTGCCCGCGGGCTTTACCTTACCCGGCTCGACCGGGAACCCCGAGCATGAGGCAGGGGTATCCCTCACAAACCATGTGCCCTATCCCCCATTCCGACGGATCACCGCGCAACGGGGATGCGGCCGGAATCGAGGCAATGACTGCGCTCCGAGTAGCGGGCGATTCTCCCTCTGCTGGCCCAGAGGGAGTGGATTTTTACCTGAAGAGTGCGTGAAATCACCCACCTCAGTCTCGCCGAGGACGTTCTTCCTCTTCGATCAAACCTCCATAAGTGTGATCAGCGAAAGCGGTTCGGTGATCGGTGGGAGGGAACTTCTCTCTGGCACGTCGTTTGCTCCACTATGATGTATAATGCAGAGAGCACACTACTGGAAGGAGTGAACGATGAACAGACCAAAAGTGACCATTGACGGCAACGAGGCCGTGGCCTATGTGGCCCATCATACCAATGAGGTGATCGCCATCTACCCGATCACGCCCGCCTCGCCCATGGGCGAGTGGGCCGATCAGTGGTCGGCCGAAGGGCGCACGAACATCTGGGGGGCGGTGCCCGAGGTCGTGGAGATGCAGAGCGAAGCGGGAGCCGCCGGCGCCGTTCACGGTTCACTGCAAGCGGGCGCGTTGACGACCACGTTCACGGCGTCACAAGGGTTGCTGCTGAAAATTCCCAACATGTACAAGATTGCCGGGGAGTTGAACTCCACCGTATTCCATATTGCCTCGCGGACGGTGGCCACGCACGCACTGTCCATTTTCGGCGATCACAGCGACGTGATGGCGGCGCGGGCCACCGGCTTCGCCATGCTCGCATCCGGTTCGGTCCAGGAGGCCATGGATTTCGCCCTGATCGCCCAGGCGGCGACATTGGAGGCGCGGGTGCCGTTTTTGCATTTCTTCGATGGCTTTCGGACCTCTCACGAAGTGGACAAGATCGAGCAACTGACGCCCGAGGATATGCGGGCGATGATCGACGAGGAACTGGTTCGCGCCCATCGCGCTCGGGCGCTCTCGCCCGATCATCCATTCATCCGCGGCACGGCGCAGAACCCCGATGCCTTCTTCCAGGCGCGCGAGGCCGTCAATCCCTACTATCGGGCCTGTCCGACGATCGTGCAGAACGTCATGGACAAGTTCGCTCGCCTCGTCGGGCGGCAGTATCACCTGTTCGATTATGTGGGCGCGCCCGACGCCGAACGGGTGATCGTGTTGATGGGTTCGGGCGCCGAGACGGTCCATGAAACGGTGGAGTATCTGGTCGCTCGCGGCGAGAAAGTGGGCGTCATCAAGGTGCGCCTCTATCGTCCCTTCTCCGTCGAACACTTCATCGCCGCCCTGCCGCCGACCGTCCGGGTGATCGCGGCGTTGGATCGCACCAAAGAGCCGGGAAGCCTCGGCGAACCGCTCTATCTGGATGTGGTCGCCGCCGTCACTGAGGCGGTCAGCCGTGGGGAAGCACCTTTTGAAGCTCCCCCGCGGATCATCGGCGGGCGATACGGGCTCTCCTCCAAGGAGTTCACCCCGGCCATGGTCAAAGGCGTATTCGACGAGATGACCAAGGACCATCCCAAGAATCACTTCACCGTCGGCATTCACGACGACGTGACCCATACGAGCATCGCGTTCGATCCGGAATTCTCCACCGAAGATCCTGAGACCGTGCGGGCCGTCTTCTATGGTCTGGGATCGGATGGTACGGTGAGCGCCAACAAGAATTCCATCAAAATCATCGGAGAGAAGACCGACTATTACGCTCAGGGGTATTTCGTCTACGATTCCAAGAAAGCGGGCTCGGTGACCATCTCGCATCTGCGGTTCGGGCCGCGACCCATTCGCTCCACCTATCTCATCAGTCGAGCCAATTTCGTCGCCTGTCATCAGTTCTCCTTTCTGGAGCGATTCGATGTGCTCAAGGTGGCCGAGCCCGGAGCCACGTTTCTCCTGAACAGCCCCTACGGGCCGGATGAGGTGTGGGACCATCTCCCGCGCCGCGTCCAGCAGCAGATCATCGACAAGAAACTTCGCTTCTTCGTCATCGATGCCTATCAGATCGCCCGCCAGACGGGATTGGGCGTGCGCATCAACACCATCATGCAGACCTGTTTCTTCGCCATCACCGATATCCTGCCGCGCGAGGAAGCCATTCTGTCCATCAAGGAGTCCATCCGAAAGACCTATGGGCGGCGCGGAGAAGTGATCGTGGAGAAGAACCTCGCCGCCGTGGATCAGGCGTTGGATCATCTCTCCGAGGTGCGCGTGCCGGATCGGGTGACCAGCACATTCGATCTGCGGCCACCAGTGCCTCCGGAAGCGCCGGAGTTCGTCCAGAAGGTCACGGCCAAATTGATTGCCGGGGAGGGCGATTCGCTCCCGGTCAGCGCGTTTCCGCCCGATGGGACGTTTCCCAGTGGGACGGCGCGGTGGGAGAAGCGGAATATCGCGCTGGAGATCCCCGTCTGGGATGAAGACCTCTGCATTCAATGTGGCAAGTGCGTGCTGGTATGCCCTCATGCCGTCATTCGCGCCAAGATCTACGATCCCCGATACCTGGATGGTGCGCCACCCACGTTCAAGTCGGCACCGGCGCGGTGGCGGGAGTTCAAGGACATGCGGTATACCCTGCAGGTGGCTCCGGAAGATTGCACCGGATGCAGCTTGTGCGTGGAAGTATGCCCGGCCAAGAGCAAGAGCGAGGTGCGTCACAAGGCCATCAACATGGAGCCGCAACCGCCTATTCGCCAGCAGGAGCGCGAGAACTGGGACTTCTTCCTCCAACTGCCTGAGATAGACCGGCAAGCGCTCAGCCTGGCTCACGTCAAGGACGTGCAGGTTCTGGAGCCGCTGTTCGAATTCTCCGGCGCCTGTGCCGGTTGTGGCGAGACGCCCTATATCAAGCTCATGACGCAGTTGTTCGGCGACCGGGCGTTGGTGGCCAATGCCACCGGATGCTCGTCCATCTACGGCGGCAATCTTCCCACCACCCCCTGGACATTCAATCGTCAGGGGCGCGGACCGGCCTGGTCCAATTCGCTGTTCGAGGACAATGCCGAGTTCGGCTTGGGCATGCGCCTGGCACTGGATAAACAAGCCGAGTATGCGCGCCGGTTGCTCAAACGTTTGTCCGGGACTATCGGCGATGAACTCGTCGAGGCGCTGCTCACCGCCGATCAGTCCAGCGAGGCCGGCATCCAACAACAGCGCGAGCGCGTGGCGTTGCTCAAAGAGCGGCTGCAGGGACTCGATTCGCCAGAAGCGCGCGATCTACTCGCCTTGGCCGACGCCCTGGTCAAAAAGAGCGTGTGGATCATCGGGGGCGATGGCTGGGCCTACGACATCGGCTATGGGGGATTGGATCACGTGCTGGCGTCAGGGCGCAATGTCAACCTCCTGGTGCTGGATACGGAGGTCTATTCCAATACCGGGGGACAGATGTCCAAAGCCACGCCCCGTGGAGCCGTGGCCAAGTTCGCCGCCGCCGGCAAAGCGACGCCCAAGAAGGACCTGGCCATGATGGCCATGACCTACGGCCACGTCTATGTCGCCCGCGTGGCCATGGGGGGGAACGACGCTCATACGGTCAAAGCTTTCCTGGAGGCGGAAGCCTATGATGGTCCATCGCTGATCATCGCTTATAGCCACTGCATCGCTCATGGATACGATATGGCCTATGGGATGGAGCAGCAAAAGGCCGCCGTGCTCACCGGCTACTGGCCGTTGTTCCGATACAATCCCGATCGACTCAAGGAGGGGAAGAATCCCTTGCAACTGGATTCCAAACCCCCGCGTCTGCCACTGGAGAAGTACGTCTACAACGAGACGCGCTACAAGATGCTGGTCCATAGCCATCCGGAGGTGGCCAAGAAGCTGTTGAAGCTGGCTCAGGAAGACGTACGCGCGCGATGGCGCCTGTACGAGTACTGGGCGGCCATGCCCGTCAACGGGGCTACCGGGAAGGAGGAGAAGGAATGATCGATCTGACGACGAGCTATTTGGGCATGAACCTCAAGAATCCCTTGGTCGTGTCGGCCTCGCCGCTGTGCGAAGAGGTGGACAACATCCGACGCATGGAGGATGCCGGCGCGGCCGCCGTGGTGCTTCACTCGCTGTTTGAGGAACAGATCACGCTGGAAAGCCATGAGCTGAATCATCATCTCTCCCACAGTGCCGAGAGTTATGCCGAGGCGCTCTCCTATTTCCCCGACATGATGAACTACAACCTGGGGCCGGAGGGCTATCTGGAGCATATTCGTCGGGTCAAGGAAGCCGTGGACATTCCCGTCATTGGAAGCCTCAACGGGGTCTCTACCGGGGGATGGATCACATATGCCAAGAAGATCGAAGAGGCGGGAGCCGATGCGCTGGAGCTGAACATCTACTTCATCCCGACTGATCCGGAGATGACCGGCGCCGACGTCGAGCAGATGTACGTGGATCTGGTGCGGGATGTCACATCCAGCGTCGCGCTTCCGGTCGCCGTCAAGATCGGTCCCTACTTCAGCGCTATGGCCAATATGGCCCGGCGATTGGATCGGGCGGGCGCTGGGGCGTTGGTGCTGTTCAATCGGTTCTACCAGCCGGACTTCGATCTGGAAGAGCTGGAGGTCGTCCCCGATCTGGACTTGAGTCGCTCATACGAGTTGCGATTGCGTCTGCGGTGGGTGGCTATTCTCTATGGGCGCATCAAGGCCGATATGGCCGTCACCGGCGGCGTCCATACCGCCGAAGATGTCCTCAAGGCGATGATGGCCGGTGCCCGCGTCGCCATGATGACCTCGGCTCTGCTCATTCACGGCATCGAACATCTGGCCCGCGTGCGCGCCGACATACTGCAGTGGATGGAAGAGCACGAGTACGAATCCATTCGTCAGATGCAAGGGAGCATGAGCCAGCGCTCGGTGGCCGATCCGGCGGCCTTCGAGCGCGCCAATTACATGAAAGTGCTCAGTTCTTATCCGCTGCATCGTCGGTGACCGTCGTAGTGGTCGGCCTGCCGGGCAACGGGTCCCCGGCGGGCCGTGGCAGGGCAGATATGGGCGAAGGAGAGGCCGGACTGGGCGTCGATCTCATTCCTGCAAGAGCGCCCGTCATTCAGGTAATGTATCGCTTGATTCTTTCCCTGAGATCCGTAGAATGCTTACAGGTGCCATGCGCACCGAGTTCACCGGTAAGGAGGGATGAAGATGCGAAAGCGGTGGAAGCTGGGAATGACCGTGGTGCTGGCCGCGTTCATGCTCATGGTATCTGGAGAGCGCAGTCGGAGTGAGAGGGCTCTGGCCGACTCTCTCCGTCGCCCTGCTCAGACGGGCCCGCTGTGCGTCGAGTGTCACAAGAAGGTCACTCCCCATATCGTCTCCGACTGGCAGTTGAGCAAACATAGCCAGAATGGCATCGATTGTGCGGTGTGCCATGGCGATCAGCATACGTCGGCCGAGGACGTGGCCGAAGTACAGATCCCCACGCCGGAGACGTGTGCCGTGTGTCACCAGACGCAGGTCGAGCAATTCAAAAGTGGAAAACACGCCTTCGCCTGGGCGGCCATGAAGGCCATGCCCACCACGCACTGGCTACCGATGGCGTTGACCGAGGGGATGAAGGGCTGTGGGGGATGCCACAAGATCGGACTGAAGACGCCCGAAGAGATCAAGGCGCTGAAGCGAGACGGCGCCGGATTCGGGGTGGCCTCCTGCGATGCCTGTCATACCCGGCACGTTTTTTCGGTCCAGGAGGCGCGTCAGCCACAAGCCTGCCAGACGTGCCATATGGGATTCGACCATCCCCAGTGGGAGATGTATGCCGGTTCCAAACACGGCGTGCGCTATCTGTTGAAACAGAATAAGACGCTCCCCGAAACGGTCGCCGCGCCGACGTGCCAGACCTGTCACATGCAGGAGGGCAATCACGCCGTGCGCACGGCATGGGGATTCCTGGCCGTGCGCTTGCCGTTGCCCGACGACGAACAATGGGCGGCGGATCGGACGACGATCCTTCAGGCTCTCGGCGTGCTCGATCCGAACGGGAAGCCCACGGCGCGACTGGATGTGGTCAAGAAAGCCGATGTGGCGCGGCTCACGCAAGAGGATTGGCAGAAAGAACGCGACAAGATGATCAAGACGTGTAACCAGTGCCATTCGGTCAACTTCGCCCGCGCCGAGCTGGAAAAAGGCGATCGGATGATCAAAGCCGCCGATCATCTGTTGGCCGAAGCCATTCGCATCGTGGCCGGATTGTACGAGGATGGGATTTTGAAGAAGCCGGAACATTACGCCTATCCGTTCCCCGATCTGTTGGCCTTCCACGATGCGCCCACGCCGATCGAGCAGAAACTGTTCGTCATGCACCTGGAACACCGGATGCGCGTCTTCCAAGGGACGTTCCACGCCAATCCGGACTATGCTCTCTGGTACGGATGGAGCGAGATGAAGCGGGATCTCACCGAGATCAAAACGATGGCCGAGGAGCTACGACGACAGCATAAGAAGACGTCATCCTGAGACGGTCGGGAGTGGTTCGAGGGGCATCGGGTCGCTCTCGACTCGGAGCGGCTATGCCAACGGAGTCGATGTTCGAGCGAGGAAGACCATCATATGAGCTGGGAGGTGAGGATGAAGATCAAAGACATTCTCGTGCCGGTGGATTTCTCTCCCAATTCCCTCCGCGCCCTCGATTTCGCCATTTCGCTGATCGATCCTCAGGGCGAACTCTACTTGCTGCACGTCATCGATGCCGACTTCGTCGCTCGGGTGAGCGAAGAAGGATTGGGCGATGCCGAGGCCACGACGGCCAGATTGAGGGAGCAAGCTGAGCGGCGGCTCCAGGAGATTCTCGACGAGCGCACCGATGCCCCCGTGCAGATGAGCACCATGGTGGTCGTCGGCAAACCGTTCGCCGAGATTCTCCGGGTGGCCGCCGATCTGGATTTCCAGATGATCGTGCTCGGCATTCGCGGTCGGCGCCAGCGAGACATCGAGGAGCTCTTGTTCGGCTCGACGGCGGAGAAGGTATTGCGCGGCGCGCGCATCCCCGTCATCTGCGTTCCCGATGTGCCTCTCCACTGGGTGGAGTCCGGGTGAAGCGCCCATTACTCTCAATTCGGACATAGGATCATTAAGCGAAGGTCGTGTGATCATCGAGTTCTCCTTGGTTCCATAGGCTGGGAGTGTTTCCCGAGCGTTCGAAGATTGCACCCTCTTGTAGCCTATGTTATATTGCCTCCGCCGGCGTGGCGAGGGAATGTAAAGGAGAGGGCCAGTGTCGAGTCACCCGCTTGTGGAGGTTTTTGGGTTCCCAATAAATGATTTCTCAGAAGAGGCCGAGCGGCACCGGCGAAAAAAACTCTGCCCCTACCACAACAAAGTTTCATTTTGTACCAAGGACAAGGCCAATGAGCCCCTGGGGGTTTGTACTATCTCCTATGAGGACCAGCGTCTGGCCATAACTTGTCCTGTTCGCTTTCGACAGGATTGGATTATCTTAGAGAAAGCCGCCGATTTCTTCTTTGAGTCAGGCCTCAAGTGGACGATGTTTCAAGAAATCCGGCTGAAGGATAAAAGTGGACGATCCGCTGGAAATATTGACTTCGTTCTGGTGGCATATGATGCAAACGGTCAAGTGCACGATTTTGGGGCTTTGGAGGTCCAGGCGGTTTACATTTCCGGTAATATTCGGCGTCCCTTCGAGTATTATATGGCTAATCCAGAGGCACATCAGGACATGGTGTGGAAGTCCGGGAACATCCGGCCTGATTATCTCTCCTCATCCCGCAAGCGATTGATTCCCCAGGTGACCATCAAAGGCGGGATTCTCAAGGCTTGGGGCAAGAAGATGGGCATCGTCTTACATGAGAACTTCTATTCCACACTTCCTCAACTTCCAAAGGTTGAGCCGGAGGAGGCAGATATCGCCTGGTTCATTTATGGTCTCGATTTCAATGACCAGACAAAGCGTTACCAGTTAGCTCATCGGCAAACGGTTTACACTTCGTTCGAGCCAGCATTGAAGAAGATCACCACCCCAAGTCCCGGTAATATGGAAGAGTTCATTGCCCAATTGCAGGAAAGGCTCGATGAGAAACTGGATAACATGGTAGGATAGGTGCGATCTATGGGAGTGTCTTATCAACCAGGTCTTCCGTTCTCCACTGGTCCGGATCAAGGCGACAGAAGTACGCTGGCCATTGATGACCAGTTCGATGTCGCATTCGCCAACTTGATGGCCAGATTCGAGTCTTACAACAAGCACCTTTATCGCCCCAACACGTACCTTCACAAGTGGTGGGCCCGGCGATGTGGAAGCACATTTCGGCTCATTTTAAAACACCTCGTGGAGAACGAATATCAGCGTGACTATTACGCGTCCGGAGGCCTGGAAGGAAAGATCGTTCTTGATCCGATGATGGGAGGAGGTACCACCCTCCACGAAGCCATTCGGTTAGGGGCAAACGTCATTGGTGTGGACATCGAGCCCATCCCGGTTCTTCAGGCTCGAGCTGCACTCTCTGATGTCCCTCTCAAGCAGTTAGAAATCGCCTTTCAGAAATTCCATCACAGGCTTCGTGTGGCGCTCGGTCGCT
This sequence comes from Acidobacteriota bacterium, assembly GCA_003696865.1. Lineage (GTDB taxonomy): Bacteria > Acidobacteriota > Blastocatellia > HR10 > J050 > J050. Next base: position 9,028 of record RFHM01000286.1, read on the forward strand.
ACTTTACGACCGCGTGTCCAACCTGTGGGAAAATTGCAGAGTTGCGATTCGTCCTCTATGGACTTCGGCGTGTCTGTCGGTGCGGACCAGTCCTATTTGTCGATTCGACGATTTTGCGATATGAGTCTGATGGAAACGTGATTCAAATCTGCCCTCGTTGTCATGCGGTGATACACGGTACTGAGGCGTGTCAATGTCAGTCGGTGAGCGCGCAGCTCCTACTCGTTGAGAAAGGAACGAAGGTGTGTGCTGTTTGTGATACAACCTATCAGGACGACCTTGAGACACCATATTATGCTCGTTATGTTCCACTGGTCGTCGTTGGTCAGTGCCCAGAGCATGGTCTGTTCTTTACATCGCCAACGCCTGCCGATCTGAACCAGATCACACAAGCGGATGCTCGACGAGCTGATCTCGATTTCGGAACTCGGGAAGATTTCGTCGTCAAACCAGGGCCGAAATCCAGTGACTTGATCCGTCGTGGTATTACCAGCTACCTCGATCTTTTTTCCAGTCGCCAACTGCTTTACTTGAACGAGGCCATCCGTGTGTTGTCATCTTTTGATCGACTGATTCGACTGAATTTGGCGCTGTTAGTTTCGACCTCGCTGGAATTCAATTCCATGCTGTGTGGTTATAAGGGGGCGGACAAACGACGGCCAGGAGCGATCCGCCATACTTTTTCCCACCATGCTTACTCATTTCCATACACGGCGCTAGAGAATAATCCCCTCTACCCAGGGAGAGTTTCGGGTACGCTCATGAATTTATTCCATAATCGACTTCGTCGCGCCCGCCGATGGGCTTTCCAACCCCAGGAGCGATTCATCAAACGGGGTGCCCCGCGTATGGTGACGATCCCTGGAGAGGTCGATGTCGGTACCGAAGTGACAGCGTCATCTGATTTGCGCACCGGTGCTCGTCGCTTTTTGCTCATTCAAGGCTCATCAGTCTCTCTCCGATTGGAATCCGAGAGTGTGGACTTCGTTGTTACCGATCCGCCCTACTTCGATAGTGTTCAATACAGCGATCTGGCGGCTTTCTTTCGCGTATGGCTGAAGCGCCTTGTTCCTGCTGAGGCGAAGTGGGATTATGATCTTGTAGAATCAGCCGTTGACCCCCAGGGTGATGCTGAAGGACGATATGAGCAGATCCTCGGCGCGATTTTCGTGGAATGTCACCGCGTCTTACGGAAGGATTATGGCCGCTTCATCTTTACCTTTCATCATTGGAATCCTAAGGGATGGACGGCGTTGACGCTAGCCCTCAAGCGAGCTCGCTTCACGTTGATTAACCGTTATGTCGTCCACTCGGAGAACCCAACTTCTGTTCATATTGCCAATCTGAGAGCCCTCACGCATGACGCTATCCTTGTTCTGGCTCCTATCGAAGCCGGCGTCATTCGAGAATGGACGTTGCCACCACAGATCAACAAAAGCGACAGTCGGCAATTCTGTGAGGATTGTGCGACGGCGTTGGGGTGGATGTTGAATGCCCGGATCGAGAGAGCCAAAGTTGAGCAGTGGTGGAACGATGCGCTGAGGTAGCCACATTCGTCCTGGCGGCGAGTAGGGAAGGGTGAGGTGTTAGCGCCTGGATTCTCTCAGTGCTATCCCATCGATGATGAGTGGCTGTGGTCGACATGACCATTGCTATAGTATTACCGAGCACCCGGCATTGCCCTGTCGAACCTACTCGCCACCTTCCCCCATCGCGTTGATGAGGCGCAGGGTTAGTCTATCTGCTCCTCCCCGGTGAACCGGTACCGGGCGCTCTCACCCCTTGGCCGCCGCTTCCACGATCTTGGTCACCGTCGCCTCCACCTCTTCGGCGATGGGTTTCAGTTCCGGCGTCTCGAACAGATCCAGCATCACCGTCGGCCGCACGAAGGCGAACCTGGTCTTATCGCCTTCGCGAAATACCGAGATCGAACAGGGCAGCACCGAGGAGATGAGAATATTGGTGCTCAACACCTGCTTGGCGCGATGCGGATTGCACACGTCGAAGATGCGTACATCCCGATCGAATTCCACGCCCTTATTGGCCAACGTCTGACGAACATCATGAACGTGCATGACGCCGAATTGGTGGTCGGCGACGGCCTTCTCCAGAGCCTGACAGGCTTCTTCCAGCGACTTCTCACTCTCCACGACAACGACTCGATCCATAGTTCACCTCCTCGTTCCTTTTCTCACCAAACGACATGACTGGCCGCGCCTCACCGGCAGCGCCGATCGGCGCCATTCACCATTTTATCACGCATTCTGGAGTTCGGCCTCGCTCTTGACGCCCAGCCACCGGAGAAACGTCATCATCGGACACCAGTTGGTGAATGCCGACTGGACGAGATTGAGTCCGACGAACGCCGTGAACAAATACCAGGCGGGATTCACCCAGTAGCCGAGCGCCAGACTGAGCAGGACGAACGAACCGGCGATCAATCGCAGATATCGTTCCAAAGTCATGGCTTCATCCTCCTTCGATATGATGTGGACGGGAGATCCCCGATCCTTCCGATTCATGAATCCTCATGCTCGGTTCGTGTAACCATCTTCTCCGACTCCGGCCCGCTTGGCGGCACGGCCCGTTTGTGCCGCTTTCGCTCGCTCAAGAAGTAGAGGATGGGCACGGTCATCCGGGATAACAACAACGAGGCGACCTCGCCGGCCATCAGCGAGATGGCCAATCCCTGGAAGATGGGATCGAACAGGATGACCGACGAACCCACGATGACCGCCGCCGCCGTCAACATCATCGGCCGGAAGCGCACCGCCCCGGCATCGACGACGGCCTCGTTGAGCGGCATGCCTTGTTTGAGCCGGAGCTCGACGAAATCGACCAGGATGATCGAATTTCTCACCACGATGCCCGCCCCGGCGATGAATCCGATCATCGATGTGGCGGTGAAGAAGGCTCCCATCATCCAGTGCGCCGGCAGGATGCCGATGAGCGAGAAGGGAATTACCGCCATGATGACGAAGGGCGTGGTGAAGGACTGGAACCAGCCCACGACGAGAATGTAGATCAGGATGAGCACGGCGGCGAAAGCCAATCCCAGGTCGCGGAAAACCTCATAGGTGATATGCCACTCCCCATCCCATTTCATGGCCAATCGATCCGTCAGGAAGGGTTGATGGGCCGTATACTGCTCGATGGTATACCCTTCGGGAATGTTCAACTGAGCGATCCGGTCGCTCATCTTGAGAATGGCATAGACGGGACTCTCTTCTCTTCCCGCCACATCTCCGGTGACATAGACGACGGGCATCAGGTTCTTGTGATAGATGCTCTTGTCTTCGGTGACTTCTTCCACGCGCACCAGTTCGCCAAGCGGAACCAGGTGGCCGTCTCCTCCCTGGACTTTGATGTCCATGAGGTCTCGGACGCTGGAGCGCTCCGCTCGAGGGAGGCGCAGGATGATGGGGACGTCTTCTTTCTCCTCGGGGCGATGGAGGAGCCCCACGCTCATTCCCTCCACGGCGATGCGCAAGGTCAGGGCCACTTGCTCGGCCGACACCCCATTCAATGCCGCTTTCTCCTTATCGACCACAAACCGGTACTTCGGCTGATCGTCCTCCACATACCAATCGACGTCCACCACCCCAGGCGTCGTCTCGAAGATCTCGCGAATCTGTCGGGCCAGCTCGATCTGGCGGCGGTAATCCGGTCCGTAGATCTCGGCGACCAGTGTTTGCAGCACCGGTGGGCCGGGAGGGACTTCGGCCACCTTCACCCGCGCGCCATAGCGGGCGGCGATCTCCTGAATGTGAGGACGAACCCGCTTGGCGATGTCATGACTCTGGGC
>RFHM01000038.1 GCA_003696865.1 Acidobacteriota bacterium
CGCGGCCACCGAGACGGAGCTCAAGGAGAAGAAAGCGCGCGTCGAGGATGCCATGCATGCCACCCGAGCGGCCGTCGAGGAGGGCATCGTGCCCGGTGGCGGCGTCGCTTACATTCGCGCACTCCGAGCGCTGGATAATTTCACGCTGGACGATGCCGACGAGCAGACGGGAGTCAACATCGTCCGCCGGGCCCTGGAGGAGCCGCTGCGCATGATCGCCCAGAATGCCGGTCATGAAGGCTCTATCGTCGTCGAGAAGGTGAAGTCCAACAAGAACGACAACTTCGGCTTCAACGCTCAGACCGAGGTCTACGAAGACCTGGTGAAAGCCGGGGTCATCGACCCGGCCATGGTGACGCGCATTGCCATCCAGAACGCCGCCTCCATTGCCGGACTCATGTTGACCACCGAGGCCTTGGTCTCGGAGGTTCCGGAGAAGAAGAAAGCCGCAGCTCCCACGCCGGGCGGTGGCGAGATGGAATTCTAAGGATGACCGGCCGCACCGGCCGAGTCATGGGATCTGAGAGGCTCCCCTGTGGGGAGCCTTTTTTGTTTCCTCAACGAAGTCCGACGGGTGCGCCTCGACAATCTCTGTTTCTCATTTGAAATCCAGAGCGGCCTGTGATTGAATTGGCGGGTACAACATCACGCAAAGGAGGTGAGGAATGATGGATCAAGCGAAGAGTTCACGTGAACGGGAGATGGCGCAAAGCAGTGGACGTCCAAGCCGGATCATTGCATGGCTGCTGCTGGGAGCGACCCTCTCCATCATCACCACTTCCTTTGCTGTGCCCGGTCAGCAAAAGGGATGGCTCATCAACCAGGGGAGAACGCTCACCTGGTTCGTGTCGGAAAACGAGGTCGGCACGACGGTCGCTGGAGTGCCGTTCACCGGCCCCATTCATCAACTGGTTCGCAGTCACCAGGACGAAAGCCTCTATTACGTAGCGACCGGCGACGGCCTCTTCGCGTGGCGCGCGACGGATCGGCATTGGCAGCGCCTCTATCCCGAGGAGGTGTTCGCCGTCGCCGAATCCCATGCGGCTCTCCTCATCGGGACCTCGAAGGGCTTGTGGGTCAGTCGGGATGGCGGTCGGACCTGGCAGCCCCGCGGTCGAGGCCTTCCACCACAGGCGCGGCCTTGGGCGATCGAAGTCGCTCCCAACGATGGCCGCGTCGTATATCTGAGCACGGCGGGTCAGGGAATGTTTCGGAGCGACGACGGGGGCGAACATGTCCAGGCTATCGACCGGGGGCTTCCGGCGGCCATTGGCCCGTGGCCGGTGACTCCAGTCAGGCATATTCTCATCGATCGACAAGATGCCCGCACGGTCTACGTCTCCACTGAAGTTCATGGGATTTACAAAACAACCGATGGGGGCGAGCACTGGACGGCCGCCACACCCTCTGGTCTCGGTCTGTTCCCGCGCCGAACCTATCAGCCGCTGTTGGCCTTTCATCCCACGGATGAACAGACGCTCTATGCGGTGATAGGCTTCCCGGTGCACTCGCATCTCATCGACAACAAGGTCTACAAGACGACCGATGGAGGAGCTCACTGGATGGCCATCGCCGAGTTGCCCCCTAACCGGCTGTTTGCCAGTCTCACTGTGGTTCCCGCCGACCCCCCCCTTCTCGTGCTGGGCTCCGAAGAGGGCGCCATTCTCGTTCGGGACGCCGGACAACGGGTAGATGGAGGACCCTACTGGAAGCCCTCGCCGCCGCCTCTTCGTTCGGCGAAGGCGCTCAATACGGATGTCGGGGATATCGCCGTCATCGAAGACGATGGGACCCTGGTTCAAAATTTTGATCTTCACAATCGATCGATCGAATTCGTGCCCCGGGCCGAGGGGGGATATGACATCCTGGCCATTCCGCGGGCGTTCGAAACTGAATTCGGGGCGCCGATTCCACTGGACGATGATGACTCGTTCCAGGTGTCCATTCCTTTCCCCTTCCAGTTTTACGGAACCGAGGTCGATTCCGTATTCGTGAATTCCAACGGTCATTTGACGTTCGGGCGCGGTGATCCCAGTACGCGGCCGTCGGCGGCGCTGTCGTTTCTCGGATTTCGACAAGGGCCGCCCAAGATCGCGGCGTTCTGGGAGAATTACGATCCCAGCGCCCAGGGGAGCGTGCACGTCAGATTGGCCGATGATCCTCCACGGTTGATCGTCACCTGGAATGATGTCGATCTCGCCGGGAGTGCTATTCCCGGAAGTAACACCTTTCAGGTCGTTCTCCTGGCCGGGGGACGCATTCGTCTCAATTACGGGCGGACGCTCACCAATCCCAGGGGCCTAGTCGGTCTCTCGCCGGGCAACACGCCGATGAGTGCCGTGCTCATCAACTTCAGTCGCGATCTCCCTCAAACGATCGGCAATGAGCCGGTGCTGGAGTTCTTCACCGGACGGGGATTGGATATTCAGGCCGTCGCGCGGAGGTTCTATGAGACGCATGAGGACCTTTATGATCAGTTGGTCGTCTTTGGTTCGGGGAAGTTCCAGAGTAGCCTCGTTGGCGTGTCGGCCCTGGCCTTCAACGCGGCCGTACAGAATGACATTCAGGGCATTGGTCGACCGGTTGGGAATTTCCTCGGAGGACCGGCGGCGTTCGGGAGCCAAGGGCGCCTACAGAGTTTCCTCAATATGAATCGGCTGGGATTTTATCCCAATGATCCCAATGAGGAGTTGGGCGCCACCTTCACGCCGTTGGATATCATCGGACACGAGACGGCCCACCGGTGGTTGGCCTTCATGACGTTCACCAGCAGCAGTGGGACGCCCAGTTTCGCTCTGTTGGCGTCTGATTTGACGCACTGGAGCTTCTTCTTCAACTCCGATGCCTCGCTGATGTACGGCAACCGCTGGGTGGACAACGAAGATGGAACGTTCACCTCCGTCGAAGCCACGGCGCGATATGGGGCGTTGGACGAGTACGCCATGGGATTGCGGCCGCCGAGCGACGTCAAGCCGACGTTTTTCATCGCTCAGCCGGAGGACCCGGAAGGACGAACGAGGAACACCTTGCCCGAAGTGGACGTGACGGTCGGAGGGACGCGCGCCGGCGTCACCATCGATCAGATCATCAGTCAAAACGGGCCGCGGATTCCTCGATTTGGCCGGGCGCCGACGCGGCTGACGCAAGCCTACATCCTGATCATCCCCGAGGGCACCACGCCCAATCCATTCGAGATCGAGAAGCTGGATCGGTTTCGGCGCGCCTTCGAGGACTACTTCAATCGCATCAGCGGATACCGGGCCGTGGTCGATACCCGGCTGACGCCGGGACAACCCGACCTGCGGGTGGATGCCGCCAGTCTCAGTTCGGCCATGCTCGGTCCTGGCGACACGACGCTGGTCAGCTTCACCATTCGGAATGAAGGGACGGCGGCCGCCGGACTGGTGGTGAACGAGATTCGATTTTTCAGCCAGGAGGGTGACGCATCGGGAACCGCGTTGTTGAAATCGATTCCGACCATGAGCCTGGCTCCGGGAGAATCGGTCACGCTCCAGGACGTTCCCGTGCATCTTCTGGACACCGTTCCTTCCGGCACGCATTTCATCGAGGTGGACGTTGATGCCGGGAATGCCATCCAGGAGAGCGACGAAGAGAACAACCGCGTCATGATTCCCATCACCATCGTCGGCGAGGGCGTACGACTTCGGTCGGTCGATGAGGCGGAACCGAACAATCGCTCGTCTCAAGCCCAGCTCATCACGCCCGATGCGGTGATCGAGGGGACGCTCGATCCCCCTCGTGATGTCGACTTCTATGTGCTGGACGCACGCGCCGGGCAGACCTTGACCATCGACATCAACGCCCGGTCGTTGGATCCGCCCTCGTTGGCCAATACGCTCATCACACTGTTCGATGAGGATGGGGTGGTCCTCGCCGAGAACGATGACTTCGCTGGATCGCGCGACTCGTTCCTTCAGGTGGTCATCCCTCGGGCCGGATCATACGTCATTCGCATCGCCAATGTGCCCAACTCGCGAGGTGGTCCGCTCTACCGGTATCAGGCTGTCGTGCGACTTCGTTCCGCCAGTTCATTCGAGGAAGTCGAACCCAATGACGAGAGGGAATCGGCCAATCCGGTCGTTCCCGACGTCGTCATCGAGGGTCGGCTGGATCCGGCCGGAGATGCCGATCTGTTCGTGTTCGCCGCTGGAGCGGGCGAACTCCTCACCGTGGACATCGATGCTCAATCGTTGATCGATGCCTCGGCGGCGGACACGATCGTCGCCGTCCTCGACGAGAACGGAAGTCTCATCGCCGAGAACGATGATGCTGGTTCCTCCAAGGATTCCTTCCTTCAGGTCGTTCTCCCTCGGGAAGGCTCGTACTTCGTTCGCCTGCGAGACGTCGCCGGGCGAGGAGGGCCGGCATTCACCTATCGGGCCACGTTGCGACTGACGTCCGTTCAGACGGGGAAACGACGCTGAGCACGATGGCGCTCGCCGAGGCGGAGGCATGATCCTCCGCCTCGGGATCACCCGGGGCCAAACCACCACCGTCGAGACAATGAGAAGAGTGGAGGATGACATATGATGACCCAGATTGAGAACATCATGGCCAGAGAGATCCTGGACTCTCGAGGTAATCCGACGCTGGAAGTAGACGTTCGACTCAAAGGAGGAGCCATGGGTCGGGCGTCCGTTCCCTCGGGCGCTTCCACCGGCACCAATGAGGCCATCGAACTGCGCGATGGTGATCGGCGGCGATATGGTGGCAAGGGGGTCTTGAAAGCCGCAGCCAACGTCAACAAGATCATCGCTCCCAAGCTCATCGGCATGGATGCGCGAGATCAACTGCTGATCGATCGTACGATGCTCGAGCTGGATGGGACGGCGAACAAGAAACGATTGGGCGCCAACGCCATTCTCGCCGTCTCCCTGGCTACGGCTCGCGCCGCCGCCCATGCACTCGCCCAGCCACTCTATCGGTATTTGGGCGGCGTCGATGCCCGCATCCTCCCGGTGCCGCTGATGAATATTCTCAACGGCGGCGTTCATGCCGATAACAACGTCGACATGCAAGAGTTCATGATCGTCCCTCTC
>RFHM01000287.1 GCA_003696865.1 Acidobacteriota bacterium
GGGCATAGGTATTCCACCCGCTGATCTGCCGCGGATTTTCGAACGATTCTATCGCGTGGACAAGGCGCGTTCGATCGAATTGGGCGGGACCGGGTTGGGGTTAGCCATCGTCAAGCATCTGGTGCGCATTCAGGGAGGGAAGATCACCGTCGAGAGCCAACCGGGGAAGGGAACACAATTCACCATCCTTTGGCCGATGGAACCGGAGCGACGCCATGTCGATCGGGAATCGTCGCCGAGTCATCGCTCGTCGGTGGACTGATCGGTGTGACGGGATCGGGTCAGGTGGAACAGCAGGGCGAGTCCCCAACCGATGGCGAATCCCAGCGCCGTGCTCCTGAAAGCCAGCGTCGAACCGGCGGTGGCCAGCATGATCATCGCCGGCTCGCGTTGATTCTGATCGCGGGCGGCGACGGCCAGTTCCAATCCGCTGATGCCCAGAAGGACGCCCAAAATCGATTGGGGATAGACGCGAAGCAGAGCCAGAAGCGATCCGCCCAGAAACAGGGCCAGGATCATCTTGACCGTGCCGAGGAAGAGAATGCTCGCATTGGTCCGCGCGCCGAAGCGGTATTGTCCGGCCAGGCCACCGGCTCCGTGACACATGGGCATGGCGCCGAACCAACACCCGATCAGGTTCATCGCTCCCACGCTGATAGCCACCGGACGCGGACGAGCGGGCCGATCGGGGAAGAGATCCATCGACAGAGCGCAGACGGCGATGACGGAGTTGAGCGTGGTCAGGGGAATCTGGGCAATGGCGGCGCGCAGGAACCCGATGCGAAAATCGTCCGCCGCAATGGGGACGAAACGGGGAAGATGAATGCCCACGGCCATGTGCTCTCCGATGGTGGGATGAGTGAGCCAGGCCACGGCGAGTCCCAGGCTGAACAGAATCAGCGCCGTGGGTATGCGCACCGAGCGAATGAACAAGAGGACGAAGGCGAATCCCATGAGCCCGGTGAGCATGCTATCCCAGCTCCACCATTGGCCCGTTTGGGTCACTAACCCGATGCCTTTTTCGATCAACAACAATCCCAGTCCTAGCTGGAGCCCGCGCACGACCGGAAGGGGAATCAGTCGATTGAACACATCGATCAATCGCGTGATACCCAGCATGAGGACGACGGCACTGGTGATGATCCCCGCGGCCAGGATCTGAGGTACGGTCAAGCCCTCGGCAATGGCGATGGTGGCGATGGCCTTCATCGGCTGCACGGCCATGGGAATGGCGAACAGGAAGCCCGTGGCCACGTTGAACAAGCCGGCGAAAAACAGCGCCGAGGCGAAATCCAACCCGTTGGTCACCGTCATGCCGACGAGCAACGGAATGAACGTTCCCAGGTCGCCCAGCGAACCGGAGAGTTCTTGTCGATTCAAGCGGGCGAGAAACCACGGCCAGAACGGCCACTCGATGGCCAGAGCGGGCATTCGTTTCTTCATGGCTCAGCCAAAACTCAGTACATTAGCATGAGGCCGTCAGTGGGGCAAGCTCGCGCGATTTTCCCGGGATGCGTCGCCGGGCGAATTGAGGAGACGCATGCGGATTTATTGATGACCTCCAGTACGTCAGTTGCGAGCGATCGAGCTATCGAACGTCATACTGCAAGAAGATGACATACGTGAGGCTGAATAGAACGAATCCGAACAGGATGAGAATGAGCGCGTTCCAGCCTACCCGTCCCATGGACCGTGTCACGTTCGACGAGGGCATCTGAAATTCGGGAAGTTGACGCCGATCGAAGGGAACATCGGCGTAAGAGATCTCGCTGATGCTATTCAATCGGTAGGTCCTGCCTTCATAGGTGATAGTTCCCCAGCCGCCTCTCACGCGGGCTTTCGCTCTGAGTCTTTTTCGGAGCACGCCGGCAACAGCCGTGTAGGCATCCATGTAATGACGGGCTGCGGCGAGGAACTGACGGTGTCGCACGGTTCCGGCGGGCAGTATCTCCTCCACAGCATACTGGTAGGCAGAGGCCGGAGAGACGCGGCTGAGCCAACGCGCTGTTTCTGCCTGGTACGCCAGCTTGGCATAGTAGGCAGCCAGGATTTTGCCGGTGGTCACCGCGAACTGTTCCAGCGCGCGCTCGTTCCTGGCATACGTCTCAGCCTGCAACGCGGCCAGCCGCTCCCGCCTTTGTGCTTCGGTGAGCCCCGGAGTGCTGATGATCTCCCAGACCGGTTCGGTCGAAATTCCGGTGGCAGCGAACATGACCCTTTTAGCCTGCCAGAGTTGATCCCGCACTTCTTTCAATGAGGGAATGGGATAGGCGTATTCCACCCACAGCCGCACTCCGCCGGGCACAACGATGACCATACATATCCAGAGCAAGAGGGCCACGACGAGCGCTGTGGATGACCGGTGAAACAGCGTCGAAGCCAGCAGTCCCAGTCCACCCATCAATGTGACGAAAAGACCAGAGAGCAGAATGACGATGCCAATTCTCAGCCCATCTGCAAAAGTCAGTCGAATCTGACCATCCGCTACGATCAATAAGAGGCTGAGCAGGCAGGTCATGAGCAGCGGCACCCAGAGGACGAAAACATTGCCGATGAAACTCCCCAGGATCACCGTCGACCGGGGACAGCTATTGGACAACATCTGCGCCAGGGTACCTCGCTCCTTCTCCCCGGCAATGGCATCATAAGTCATCAGTAAGGCCAGGAAGCTATAGACGTAGACGAAGATGAAAACCCAGTCCAGTGATGTAGCGTTCTCGAGCAAGGATCGTTCAGTGGTATCCGTATTTTCGACATAATAGAGGATATGTGGTTCGATCTTCACCACGCGGGGGAGATCTCGCTCGCCATCGCGAATGAACAGGAATGGATTGGGCGGCTTGACGACGAACGCATGGTCCAGATTGGTGTGCTCGCTGGCCTGGTGCTGCTGTCGCCGATAGCTCTGACGACGAAGGGCGAATTCATGGGCCGAAGCCAGCGTCGAGACCACGGCCAGCATCAGCGAAACGCCGAGCAGCAAAAGAAATCTCAGGTCATAAAGCCGCTTCAGGATTTCCTTTCTGATGACCAGACTCAACACGAGGATCTGCCTTCGATGTTATTCTGTTGGGATGTAGTTCCTCAAAGCTCGCAGGGCGCCGAGGCAACATCCCACATCGAACACGATCAGCGCCAGGATATTGGGGAGCGTGCGGATCACAGATTGGCTCATGTCCTCCGGATCGTATCGAGCCCTTGGGAGGCCGCTGATATCCAGCGGGCCCGGCTCGAACCGGGAGTCTCGACCCGGATATTGGCGCAGTTTCACCTGCTGCCAACTCCTCAATCGGCCATTCCACAGGCGCGCTTGATCGACGAAACGAATGTGCGTTCCGATGTCCGTTTGTGCCATCACCTCCACCGCTTGAACGTACGCCGTCGTAGGAACGGGCACTTTCAGGCGCTCGGCCAGAAGAGTCTGCCGGACTCGCTGCCTCCAGGCTTCTTCTCCTCGTTGTGGCGTCCACGGTTGAAAGACCGTACTCACCATCGAGTTTTCGTCAGGACCCCACCAGCGGGCGAGGAAAGGAACAAACTCGGGATAGACAATCACGGTCCCAATCCATATGACCAGCAGTATGGCCAGACTGGTCGTCGGACTGCGAGTGAGCGCGGAAACCCACAGCCCGAGCAAAATAAATCCGGAGAGAAACAGCACCGTGTAGCTCAAGATCATCCCCAATCTCCCATAGTCAGTGGCATGGAGCGGGACACTTGGAGGGAGCTGGAGGACCACTAACCACAGCAACATCATCATGATCAACGGCAAGACTAGCGTGATCGCGTTTCCGGCGAACTCTCCAAAGAGAAGTCTGTACCGGGGAACGCTATAAGAAAGGCAGAGCTTCAACAAACCACGCTCGCGCTCTCCACAGATCGCATCGTAGGTGAAGAAAATGGCCAGCAGAGAAAAAAAGAAGAGAACGAGTCGCGAGAAATCCAAGTCCAGCAATCCGGCCAGGAATGGATTGGCTTGTGCCAGCGTCAGGATCTTCTGAGTGCGCGGGTCGTCCGGAAAATCGACCATGAATCGACCGCCCAATCGAGCGATGCTCCCATAGCGGCTTCCAACACCCGCCACCAGGATGCCGAGTGGCGTGGGCTGGCGGATCATATTCAATAGAACCTGACTATAAGCGTGCGCGTGCGATAATTCAGTCCGCTGGGCTAATTGTTCGTCGTCGAGATCGGCTCTCTCGCGTTGATAGACTCGCTTGTGGTTGAAACTGACCAGACCGAAGAGCAGCAGCACGAGAGCCATTGCTCCGAGAAAGCGAAACTCGAGTAAATTCAGCGCCAGCCTCTTTCGCAAGAACAACGTCATGAACTCGACCGTTCGAAGCCGCTCGGATCGATTCTCTCCGTCCGGGTCATCGAGGGCACTTTATTGCGCACCACGACAGCACATAAAGAGCCTGGTTCGCATTTTTGATCGAGCCGGACAATCGGGGATGACGCATCATCCTGGGGGTTGGGTCGATGTCCCGACAAAGAAATGGACATGGAATAGAACTCCACAACTCGTGTGCGTGGCCATCGAGTTCAAAAGATGCCACCGATGATCTGGCCAATCGCCTCGATCACTCCCACTATTCCTTTGCCTGGCTTCTTGCATACGCACTTCTCGCCACACGTGCACGTACAAACGCACCCTTTGACGTCGGACTTACAGCTTGTTCCTGGACAGCAACTCGCACTGCAATCTGCATAGGCGACCGGTGACCGAACCCCGGTCAGCGTTGCCACGCCCAGAAGACTACCTGTCGAGAGGGTACAAGCAATGGCCAGTATGAGCAAAAATTTTCTCACCATGACGTTTCACCTCCTCAGCGAGATACATGAGGGCGTGATACGGCGAGTTGGTAACACCTCGCATTGTCGGTTGCGTACAGCTTCCCATCGTTGAACGTCAATGTCCATAGAAGACTATTCCTGAGTTTTTTCGGACTCAAAAGCCGAAGTTTCCTGCCAGCGCTATCGGCAACATAAATAATATCGGCGGCTCCCAGAAGGAGAAAGA
>RFHM01000288.1 GCA_003696865.1 Acidobacteriota bacterium
TGGGTTTTCGGGCAAGGAATATTGGGTTTTCGGGCAAGGAATATTGGGTTTTCGGGCAAGGAATATTGGGTTTTCGGGCAAGAGCGACTCTTACGGGTATCAAAGCAACTTACTGAAATAAAACAACTTGCGCGAATTTCCGTTTTGGCACGGAATTTGCATTGTTTTGTTGTTGTTTGTTGTTTGTATTGTTGTTGTATTGTTGTTGTTGTTTTTTTGCGTGCATATGCACCTGAATTGATCGCCCCCCAGCCGGCGAAGAGGTCACTGTTCGATTGCCCTCAATCGACGAAGGTGCGCTCGGCTCCATCCAGCACATTCCTCGGCCAGCAACGAACGATGAACCTGGCGACAATCTGGCCGGCGGGGTGATGTTGCGACTGTGGAGAGAGGAGCAATGGGAAGAAAACAGACGAGCAAGACAGGTAAGGCGAAGCGGAGAAGCCAAAGCCTCTCGGACGATCTCCTCCCCGAAGTCAGGGAAGGGAAAGACGAGATGAATCTGGCTAACTTCCCCATCGCCGTTTTATCCAAGCAAGTTCCAGGAGGCAAACGCGCATTGAAGTTCCAGGATACGATTCGCGGCCAAGATGGGCGCATCGTCAAACGAACGTGGCTCATCCAGGGAGGTTCCGAAGTTGGCCTTCCCACGCACATTGACGAGGATGTCTATGTTGCCCTGATGGAACTCACCCAGAAGCAGGGGTTCGACAAACAAAAAATCTACTTTTCCCGGTATGATCTGGTGAAGCGACTGGGATGGTGCCCTTGCGGTAAGTGCTATGCCCGGTTAGAGCAATCACTCCTGCGGCTGGCCAACGTCTCTTTTCACGCGCAGAACGCCTTCTGGGACAATGAGGTCAACTCCTACGTCACCGTCGCCTTCACGCTCATCCAGGGCTATTACATCTACAACGAGACCGGTGGACGCAAGACGGAGCGCGATCAGCCGAATAGTTGGTTCATGTGGAGTGATCAACTGCACCGCAGTTTCAAGAGCGGCTATCTCAAGTTCCTGGACACCAATCTCTACTTCTCCCTGCAGACGCCCATTGCCCGGCGCCTCTACCGATACTTGGACCGGAAGTTCGGAGAAGACGACCAGTTCATGATCGACCTGTTCAAGTTGGCTCACGAATATTTGGGCATCAGCCGGGGCTTCCGCTACCCTTCGGAAATCAAGCGCAAGCTGGCGCCAGCCCTGGATGAATTGGTGGACAAGATGTACTTGGAACGGTGGGAGGTCAGAGGTCGGACCATCGCCTTTGTGCGGAACCCGACGGCCCGGCACGTGGCTACTTCTCCTGACGGAGTGATCTCTCCAACGCTGGATCTTTCTCCCGAAGACATCCGCGCCGTCGCTTCTCCAACCGGACCATCGAGCGAGGGGGACCAGGACCAGGTCACTCGGCTTATGACCATGCTCATCGAGCGCGGTGTGGCCCCACGTGAGGCCAGAAAGCTGGTGCAGGCCAACTGGGGAGCCTTGGAGCGCGTCGAGCGGGCCATCAGGTACTTCGATGCCGTCGCCGCTCGGGGAATGCCGGGGATCAAGAATCCCGGTGGTTTCATCGTCAGTCTGGTTCGCGAAGGTCTCGGCCAGGAAGACAATCTGCCACTCGAAGCACAATCGCCCGACCCGCCAGTTCATGACCTCGTGGATCAAATGGCCTACAATGAGTACATCGAGCGCCAGGTTGATCAATACATCGCCACGCTTCCCGAAGGGGCGTTCGCCGCCCTGGTGGATGCCAAGAAGCAAGAGTTCCTGTCCAGCGAGCGAGCGGAAATCTATCGCAAGTGGCAACCGGAGGTGTTTGATGAATATGCGACGGTCTTTTGCCGGAAGGACATCGCGGCGAGCCTGAGACTGCCCGACTTTGACACCTGGCGGAAGACGATCAAAAGGCGACAGAAGCGAGCGCCTCAAGGAGAGGTATGAAGATGGAGAGAAAAGTGTGGCTGTTGACCACCGTGGTGCTCTTGTTGGGAATCCCGGTCATCGCGGCGCTCCCGCAACGCGGGTCGTGGATGGCGCGGGCTCCGATGAACGAAGCCAGACAAGAAGTGGCCGTCGCCAGCTTGAACGGATTGATCTACGTCATCGGCGGGATTCGCGGTGACCGGAGCACGGCCGATACCGTCGAGGTGTACAATCCGGCTGCCGATAGCTGGCACTTTGCGGCTCCCTTGCCCGAGCCTCTGCACCACACGGCGGCCGTTGCCGTCAACGGGCGGATATATGTCGTTGGTGGACTCTCGGGATTACGGTTCGCGCCGCGCAATGTGACCTTCGAGTACGATCCCCTGAGGGATGTATGGCGGTCCCGGCAGCCTATGCCTCGACGCCGGGGAGCGCTGGCGGCTGCCGTCATCGAGGGGAGAATATATGCTGCCGGTGGATCGCCATCGTTTCGCGAGCAGAGTTTCGCCATGTACGACCCGGCCGAGGACCGATGGGAGATTCTTCCCGATATGCCCACACCGAGAAATCATCTGGCCGCCGCCGCCATCGGCAAGGATTTCTATGCCATTGGCGGGCGAACTACTGGAGGGAGCTTCACGCTCGACGTGGTGGAGGTGTTTGACACCGAGACCGGCGTCTGGCGATCCGCGCCGAGTCTGCCCACGGGCCGCTCGGGCATTGCCGCCGCCGTCGTCGATGGAGTGCTCTACGTGTTCGGTGGCGAGGGGAATCCTCGGCACCCCTTGGGCGTGTTTGACGCCAACGAGGCCTTTTTCCCCGACGCGGGAAGGTGGGAAGCGCTCGCTCCTATGCCAACCCCTCGACATGGCATTGGCGCTGCGGCCGTGGGCAGCACGATTTACATCCCAGGTGGTGGACCGGTTCAGGGTTTCGGCGTGACCAGTGTCAACGAAGCGTTCATCGTCGAGTGAGTCTCACGATCGCCGTCGCTGCTGTATCAAAATGACTCACCGACGAAAAATTGCACAGAATTGGCGTATAAGGCCTCCAAAATCCTCAGGACGATGAAAACCCCATGGAAAGAATTTCAGGGGCCTTCTCGGGCCTCTCAGCCGCCAAAAACGGGGTGTCTGGCGGACGATCAGACCCCGGTTCCGCGGGGGAGACGGTGACGGTGAGCTAAGATTGACCGTGATTACCTATCCTTGACTCTTGACTCAATGTGGTGAGTTATGGGCGCGGAGCTGTTCACGACATCGCGGAGGAGAACCCGAGATGAGTCCCTCATGACGTGCCATCATCACCGATCCGGGGTTGAAACTCTGGCTGCACCAGGGCCGAACGCGTTCATGGGTCATTGGCACGCCGGATATGGGTGATGGAGGTGAATCGTCATTGGGCTGGAAGGGTGCGGGCGAGGTTTTGGAACAGGGCGAGAGAGTGAAGCGTGTAGTTTGAGCTACTCAGGAAGGCTCGTTCGATGGTATGATAAGGTGGTCATGATCGGTGGAATTAACCTGGCGACGCACCCCTTCACCAATCGGCGACTGGTCACTCTCGGGCTGGGCGTCCTGAGTTTGCTCTGTTTGGGGTTAACGGCGCATTTTGCGGATGAACTGAAGCGGGCCCGGGTTCGTCAGGCTGTCATGGCCACTCGGTTGAGTGTTCAGGAGCGGCAGATCGCCAAACTTCGTCAGCGCATCCCTCCACCGGTGACGCCGGACCAACTCTCCTCCGATGAGAGGGAACTGTTGGAGGCCGCGGCGATCCTCATCGAGCGGCGGGTCTTTCCTTGGTCCAAGCTGCTCGGCGACCTGGAGTCCAACTTAGGCAAGGACGTGAGGCTGGTGCACATCAACGTGGCGCTCGAGGATGTCTCTCAGATTGATCCTCTCCGGCCCGGCACCGCGCCGATGGAGGTCTCCATGCAGTTGATTGGGAGACGGCTCGACGATGTGTTGGAGACGATCCGAGCGCTACGGGCCACTGGTCGGTTCAGTCACTTCCGTCCGCGAAAACAAAGTCCGGTGGAAGGGACACAGGAGGTCGAGTACGAGATCGATATGACGTATCGACCGTAATCGAGCGGCGATGAAAGTCCAGAGCTTGGTCATAACGGGGCGAACCATTCACCGCGTTCACCGATTGGGGCGGTGGCAGATTGGCCTTCTGGTCGTCGGTGTGCTGGCGGCGAGTGCGGCGATCTTTTTATTCATTCAGATTCATCGCGTAGAGCGTCAAGTGGCCTGGGCTCGTGAGCGCTTCGAGCGGCAGCAAGCGATGCTCAGAACGCTCCGGCAACGGGTGGCCGAAATCGAAGCCGGTCATCAGGATGAACTCCCCACGCCGGAATCGATTCGCGCCAGTTTAGTGCGGTTTGAGAAAGAATTCCTCACGCCGGCCGAGGAGGCGGAACTGGCCGTCATTCGCGAGGTCAACGAATTAGCCGATCAGAGCGGAGTCGTTCTCTCGGAAATCAACTTCGACCCCATCGAGCAAAAGGTGTTGGAAGGCACCGAGGCGGGGAGGCGACGTCGCGGGGAATCGCTGTTTCCCGGGTTGGAGATGTCATTCACCGTAGAGGGGAGTTACGCTGATGTGCGGGCGTTTCTGTCGTCGCTGGAGGGAAGCCGGGCTTTTCTCATCATCGATTCGCTCGATCTCAAGAGCGTAGAGCAACCGGGCCGCAGAGGGTTCGCTCAAAGAACGGCCACGGATCAAGTGATTGCTTTGGGGATGAAACTCTCGGTATATTATCAGCGAGAGCGCAGGCAAACATGAGAGCAGAGGCGCGCAAACTCGTTCTTCTCATCGTCCTGGCGGTCATCTTCGTCGGCGTACTGCTCTATCGGTTCGGGGTCTTCGACGAGCGCGCCAGTGGATCATCGGTGGCTGGCGCTCGGTCATCACTCGCTCGGGGGACGGTGAGTCCGGGCTCGGTGATGGCGCCCAAGCCGAAAGTGGCTGCCCGAGCGGCCACCAGGGGGAGAAAGAGCGAATTCCCATCCCGCGCCTATCGACCGCTGCCGCTCCAGGCGTTGGAGTCCAGGTCGCCGGTGGATGGAACATCGGCGCGCAATATCTTCGTCTACTATGTTCCGCCGCCGGAACCCAGTGAGCCGGAAGCGCCGCCCGTGCCACCCCCGCTGACCATCTCGGCCGTGCAACCGCGCACAGTCTATGCGGGAACGGGCGATGTCACCATTACGGTCTCGGGCGAAGAGTTGCCCGAGGAGGTGCAGATTTTCGTCAACGGTCGGGCGCTGCCGACGACGCGGGTCAACCCCTCCCAGTTGAGCGCCGTAGTGGATCGTTCCATGATGGGGACGCCCGGCCAGTTACGCGTCGAAGTCAAAGATCCCACCGGCGAGCTTTATTCCAATGTGCTGACGATCGCTGTGGAGGCGCCGCCCAAGCCCACCTATAAGTATATCGGTCACATTGAAGACACGGCCTATCTGGTGAAGGGGAAGGAAAGGCCAATAGAAGCAGCGCTGGGGAAGATTGTAGGAGAGCGCTGGCAGGTGGCCAGGATCAACGACGAGAAGCTCGTGTTGAAGGATATCAAGATCGGCATCGAGCATATCCTTCCCATTCAGGATCGAGCGCCGAGCGTGGCCTCGTCTCGATTCTCGGGAAGTCGTCGGTTCCAGCGGCGATTCATTCGTCCCACCCGGCGCCGAAATCAATGAA
>RFHM01000289.1 GCA_003696865.1 Acidobacteriota bacterium
AACCGACGCCCAGCGCGACCACACAGCCGATGGCGTTCCACCAGAGCCAGGAGACGCCGGGGAATCCGGCCCAGAGAACGAAGTTCACGCCCACGCCGGCCACCAGCCCCACCTTCGCGCCCGTTCCATTCGTCGTGCGGGTGAGCATACCCAATACGAACGTGGCCAGAATCGGGCCGTAGAACAGCGAACCGACTTTGTTGATGACTTCGATGACCGTCCCCGAGATGTGCCCGACCACGAAGGCGAAGCCGACACATATCACCCCCCACATGACGGTGGTGATTTTTGACCATAGCAGGTATTCCCGCTGGCTGGCTCGAGGATTGATGTAGCGTTGATAGAGATCGCTCATGGTCGCCGCGCTCAACGAATTCAGCGCCGAATCCAGCGATGACATGGCCGCAGCCAGGATGGCCATGAGAATGAATCCGGTCACCCCCGCCGGCAAATAGTGCACCACGAACAGCGGCACCATATAATCGACGTGCTCGGAGGGAATCATGGCGGCGAATTCCCGACTGTGGAGGGCGAAGGCTCCGATGAACAATCCCATGAAACAATATCCCACCACAATCGGAAATCGCACCAATCCGTTAAACATGAGCGAGCGACGCCCGTCATCGACGTGGGCGACGGACAACTCGCGCTGCATCTGGCTTTGATCGCACCCATAATACGAAGCGTAGAGAAAGAATCCACCAATGACCAATGGCCAGAAGCCGAAATCTCTTCCGTCTCCGAACCCGTGCCCGGCCCAATCGATGGTCTGGAACCGCTCTGGCGAGAGGCTCTGCACCACCTGATCCCATCCACCGACCAGATCATAGGCTTCCAGACCGCAGAGGACGATGCCCACCATGAGAATGATCATTTGAATGACGTCGCTATAGATGACCGCCCGCATTCCTCCCCAGGCATCGTAGATGAGCGTGACGACGCCGGTGATGAGAATCGTCATCCACAATGGAATGCCTACCGTGGCCGAAATGACGATGGAGACGGCGAAGATGGTCACGCCCGTGGCCATGGCCCGACTGATCTGGAATACGAGACTGACCAGCGTTCGCGTCCCGGCATCGAATCGCTTTTCCAGATATTCGTAGATGCTCATCACCCGGGTGCGATGATACACGGGGAGGAAGAAGATCATGAGGAAGAGGACGGCCAGAGGGACGGCAAATTCATAACCGAGCCAGATCAAGCCGCCTCCCGGCTTGAGGGCGACGAAAGCGGGCGCCGAGACGAAGCTCACGGCGCTCAATTGCGTGGCCATCGTAGAGAGCCCCACAGCCCACCAGCTCAGGCGGCGGCCTCCCAGATAGTAATCCTCCACGTCGAACTGCCGTCGGCTCAAGTATCGACTGAGGCCGATGAGCCCGATGAGATAAACGACGATGATGATCCAGTCGATGACGTGCATATCGTGTCGTCACCCCACCTCGGCATCGGGAGTCACTGCTCGTTCGGCGCTCGTCATGGGCCTGTAGGACCACATCACACAGACCAGCACATTCAACGCCCAACCGAGCAGCCCGGCATGAAAGCCCCACACCTTCCCATACCCACCGAGCGTCAATCCCACGGCCAGCGTCGCTCCGGCCACCATGCCGACCAGCGCCGCTTGTGCCGTCAGTCGTCGCCAGATGACGCCGAGCACGAATACGGGCGAGACCTGAGCCAGCACTTCCATCTTCAATTCGGTGAGTCCCCACAGCGTGATACGCGGCACGAGCGCGATCACCACCAGGATGACCATAATGGCCCAGGAGAGCTTCTTCCCCACTCGCGTCAATCGCTCTTCGGGCACCTGTTTCAGCCACATCTTGCCCACGAAATCCTTGGCCAGAATCGATGACAGACTGAGCAATACCGAATCGGCCGTGGACATGATGGCAGCCAGGATGCCGGTCAGCACGAGGATGGCCAGAGCGTACATCCAGACCGACTGTTGTGCCCATTGGCGTAACAACATGGGCATGACCTGATCGGCGGCGACGCCGCGCAAATCGGCGAAATGCCGAATGGCCAGAATGCCGATCAAATAGACGACGACCATGGTCAGCAGCGGCATGAACACCATCAGACTCAACGAACGCTTCAATGCGCGAACGTTGCGGGCAGCATAGATGCGCTGGATGGCCTGAGGATACACGGACCCGGAAAAGCCGATCAACAAGATAGTGCTCAACCAGGTTGCGCAGACCGACCAGGAGGGAACGAGAGCCTTCTCCGGCTGATGCTCGATGATCCAGGCGGTCGCCGCCCGCAAATGCTCCGGTCCCGGCGCCGCCGCGATCAACAATCCCACCAGCCCCACCAGCAGCATCAGTCCTTGAATGCAGTCGGTCCAGGCCACCGCCCGCATGCCACCCATCGTCTCGTAGACGATGATGACCAGCGTGAGAAACACGACGCCGACCCAATAGGGGATGGCGTGACCGGAAAGTCCGGCCACCACATGTCCCATGGCCATGAGCTGGGCCAGCAGATAATTGGAGATGGCGATGACCAGGAGCACATTGGCCAGCAGGGTGAGCGCCGGAGAACCAAATCGGTGATCGATCCAATCGCCCGGAGTGACGTAGTCGAATCGCTTGGCGAGACGATGAAGGCGAGGGGCAAACAGCAGGTAGACGACGACGATGGCCATCATGAAACCAACGCTCATGACCCAGGCGAAGCCCAGTCGATAGGCCTCTCCCGGATATCCCAGCAGAGCGTTTCCGCTATACTGCGTGGCATAGAGAGTGAGCAGCAGCACGAATCCACCCAGATTCTTCCCCGCCAGATAAAAATCGCTCAACGACTCGCTCCGCCGCGCGCGCCGCGCCACGTAACCCAACACCAACATGACGAGCAGATAGCCGCCGACGAACAGCGTCGCTCCCAGACCGAACGGCATCGCTTTCATGATGACCCTCGATCGGCGTTCTCACCGTGGGAGGAATCTGCCGTCTCACGCCAATATCGCCGCACGACGAAGGCGGTGAACGAAGCGATGCCCACCGTGGCCAGGAGTGAGACGACGACCCAATCGGGGAGTCCCAACCAGATCCTCGGCACTTCCCCTCGGGGCAAATACCAGGGAATGGACGCACCGAACAAGACGAGGTAAACGACCCAGATCCATCGCCGGCGGTGAGGTTCTTCTCTCATCTCCGGCTCGGCCTCGTCCGACCAGGAAGATGTGTGTCTCGATCTTTTCGGATCATTCACCGGTTCATCTCCTCATCGCGTTTCGCGCCCGCGCGGTGGGACTCAAAAAGCGCATCCGAACA
>RFHM01000290.1 GCA_003696865.1 Acidobacteriota bacterium
AGCAAACGCGTCATGAGGAGGCGAAAGAAACGATCGACCTGAGGATCGAGGCAGACGCGGACGTTGGGCGAAGCGCCTTCGACGAGCCGCGTGATCCCGGCATCATCGACGACCACATGTACCGGTTGCGTGCGACAGAGGCTGGGATCGACGGCCATGGCCACGGCCATGGGATCGTAGAGCGTGGGCGTCACGCCACCCCAGAGATGATAGAGTAGGGCGAGAGCATCGGTGAGCGGAGTGCTGCGCTGGAAGAGAATCCGTCGCTTCACCTCGTCCAAGGTGAGTCGAGTGGTGGCATCCAACCCCACCATGATGATCGGCACGCCCGACCGAAGCAGCTTTCGCGCCGCGGGAATATCCGTCTTGATGTTGTACTCGGCGACCGGACCGCGAGGCTCCCCATAGCCAAAGTCGTCATAGCGGTAGGCCAGCGATCCGCCCATGATGATGACTTTCCCCACCCGACGAAAAATATCCCCCTGGCGTTCGATGAACGCACCGATGTTGGTGAGCGGTCCGATGGCGATGAGCGTGATCTCCCCCGGATATCGAGTGAACTGTTCGCCATAGAATCCCATAGCGTTGCGTCGAATCGATCCCCTGGGTCCGGGCCGCTTGGCCCAGGGATATTGTCTGGGGCTCTCATCGGACGTCTTCACCCCCATTACTACGGGAATACCCTCCCGGCCCCATTCGCCGAGGAGACGGGCGACGAGTCGAGCGCGTTTATCGGTCGCCCCATGGGTCGTCACGATGCCGAGAACATCCAGCTCCGGACTTTGCAACGCCAGCGCCAGCGCGAAGGCATCGTCGATATCATCGCCAATGTCCGTATCCAGGATGATTTTCTTCCGAGCGGCGGACGCTGACGGGTCCTGTCCTGAGAAGAGCAGACTGCCGGCCATCAGGAATCCTCCCACGAGGATCGCGATCACGCGCCGGGGTCTCGACCGCCATGATCTCGATCCTCGTTCGGCCATGATGGCTCAAGTCTAAATCGCGGAACCGAGGTCGTAAAGTGTCGGGATGTTTCCATCACCGTCGGCCATCATCCACATTGACAACGAGAGATGGGCAACGTTAAGGTGTTCGTTCACGACCAGGGTCATGAGGCGCAAACGGAACACATCCTCCAGGAATTCGCCAAATGGACTACCGAGGCGAGGCGCTGCGCATCGTCTCTCGCCGGTACTCGTCATCTGGATCATCCTCATCGGTCTCTCGGCCGGCTCGCTCCTCGCCGTGGCGTCGGGGGGCGACGAAAAGGACGGTCAATTGAACATCGCCTTCACCGACGTGGCCCAACAGTCCGGCATCACGGCCAAAACGATCTTCGGCGGCGAACACAAGAACATCTATTTACTGGAGACGACCGGATGTGGAGCCGCCTTCTTCGATTATGATCGCGATGGCTGGATCGACATTTTCCTGGTGAACGGTTCGCGGCTGGAAGGATTCCCCCCAGGGAAAGCGCCCACCCATCATCTTTACCACAACAACGGCGACGGCACGTTCACCGACGTCACGGCGCGGGCCGGCTTGCTCCACTCCGGATGGGGACAAGGCGTGTGCGTCGGCGATTACGACAACGATGGTTTCGACGATCTGTTTGTGACCACCTGGGGATTCAATCACCTCTACCGGAATAATGGCGACGGCACGTTCACCGACGTCTCCGAGAAAGCGGGCGTGGCCGGACGGAAGCGACGCTGGAATACGGGCTGTGCGTTCCTCGACTATGACCGCGATGGGCATCTGGACCTGTTCATCGCCAACTATATCGACTTCGATCCCAAGACGGCTCCTCTGCCGAAGACGGGTCCTTGTCTGTACAAAGGCATTCCGGTGGCCTGTGGCCCTCCCGGCTTGCCGGGCGGAAAGAACATCCTCTATCACAACAATGGCGATGGCACGTTCACCGACGTCTCCGAGAAAGCGGGGATCACCGAGACCATGGGAACCTATGGGCTGGGCGTCCTCACCGTCGATGTGGACAACGATGGCTGGGTGGATATTTATGTGGCCGATGATTCCGCTCCTTCCATCCTCTACCACAACAACAAAGACGGCACGTTCACCGATATCGCCATGGAAGCCGGGTGCGCCTATAGCGTCGATGGGAAGCCGCAGGCGGGGATGGGCGTGGCCGCCGGCGATTACGATCGCGATGGCTGGCTGGATATTTTCAAGACCAATTTCTCTGACGATAGCTGCAATCTCTACCACAATCTGGGCAAGGGAATGTTCGACGATGCCGTGTTCATCTCGGGCATCGGCGTGAACACGCGCTGGCTCAGTTGGGGCTGTGGCTTTTTCGACCTGGATAATGATGGATGGTTGGACATCCTCGTCTGTAACGGCCACGTCTATCCGGAAGTGGAAAAACTCAAACAGCACTATACCTATCGAGAACCCAAGGAACTCTATCTCAATCTGAAGAACGGGCGATTCCGCGACATCTCTCAACAAGTGGGCGGTCCCATCACCGAGCCACGACCGAGTCGCGGTTGCGCGTTCGGCGATTTCGACAACGATGGCGACATCGATGTCGTGGTCAACAATATCAACGATTGGCCGCAGTTACTGCGCAACGAATACGGGGGCTCTCATCACTGGATTCACATCGGCACGATCGGGACGAAATCCAATCGCAGCGGCATTGGCGCTCGAATCATCTGCGTGACGGGCAAATTCAGGCAAATCGAAGAAGTGCGCAGCGGGGGCAGCTATATCTCGCAGAACGATCTGCGCGTGCATTTCGGTCTCGGTGAGGCGAAGGTCATCGATCGACTGGAAATTCACTGGCCCAGCGGTCAAGTGGATACGTTGAAGAATATTCCAGCAGACCAGATCATTTATGTGAAAGAGGGACGAGGAATCGTGGGGCATGGTCCCCGCCGATCATCGAGCCGCGATAACGCGAGCGACGACCGACGACGGCGCGACGACCGGTGAATCGGCACAGGGACGCCCGCTGTTGGGCCAGGATCACTTCACCCCGCATCGTGCGCCAGAGGCCGGACGCGCGCCGGAAGGATCATCGACGAACGAGTGACCCATCCCCGCGAGCGCTGCGCCGCCCGGAGGGTGTGAGGAGCAACACCGTGACCTGGTCTCCACCCGATAAATACATTTGGGATTTCTGGTTCGCCCGGCGCGGCTCTGAGCTTCATCTGTTCTTCCTCCAGGCGTCTCGCCGGGAATGCGGCGATGACCCCGAGCGCCGGCACGATCTCGCTTCGGTGGGCCATGCGGTATGGACATCCCGGGGCTGGAAGGAGATCGGACCTCATCCGGCCCTGCGACGAGCCGAGGGCCGAGCTTGGGACAACACCTCTATCTGGACGGGGAGCATCATTCGGAACTCCGCCACCGGCCTCTACACCATGTTGTACACATCCCGATGCGCCGAGGACGCTCCCGTCTGGACGCCGCGGGGAAAATTCCGCCCCCAACATATCGGCGCGGCGGTTTCGCCCGATGTGATCTCCTGGCGACGCACCGCGACGTCTCGTCGGCGACCGGTCATTCCCAATCCGGGGAAACAGAGTGGATGGGATGGCGTCAATTGGCGCGATCCTTATCTCGTCCGCGGACGCGATGGTCTGTTCTACGCCTTCATCTCCACCCGACGGGCCGATGCTCCACCGGACTCCGGAGGGGCCATCGTCTATCTCACCTCGCCCGATCTGGAGCGATGGAGCGCCGCTCCCCGGGTCCTCATCGCCTCCACGGAGTTTTACCAGATGGAAGTCCCTCAAGTGTTCACCGCTCCAATGGGAGACCATCGGCGCCTCTGTCTGTTGTTCTCCGCGCAGGCCGAGGACTGCGCAGCCGGCCGCCGACAGCGGCTCCCCCAGAATCAATGTCGGACGGGGACCTACTATCTCGTGTCGTCGCCGATTGGCCGGCCGGCGAACGGATTTCCGCCTCTGGAAGAACCGGCGCGCTTGCTGGCCCCCGGCTGGTACGGAGGTAAGATCGTCAAGATGGGCGGGAGAGCGGTGTTCTTCGGTTTTCGGTGGGAAGACGCACGAGGCCGATTCGTCGGTGGGCTATCCGATCCCCTGCCGGTGAGATTCGATGCCCAAGGTTCCATCCACGTCCTGGAGGAGGTGTAGTCAGATGAATGCTCCTCGCCAATATACTATCGTCGGCCTCGGCGAAGTCCTCTGGGACATTTTTCCCGACGGAAAGCAACTCGGAGGCGCTCCGGCCAACTTCGCCGCCATGGTGACGGCGCTCGGCGATCGCGGGGTGATCGCCAGTCGGGTCGGAGAGGATGCTCTGGGGGAACAAGCCATCAACAGATGGCGGGAACGAGGCGTCGAGGTGAGCTTCATTCAACGCGATTCCCGACATGGAACGGGAACCGTTGACGTGGCCATCGACGACCGTGGCCAGCCCGAGTTCGACATCACCGAGGATGTGGCCTGGGACTATCTGGAGTGGACGCCGCAATGGCAGCAACTCGCCGGTGCCGCCG
>RFHM01000291.1 GCA_003696865.1 Acidobacteriota bacterium
AACGGGTAATCCCAGTGTGAATGGGAGAAAATAAAGAGGAATGGCGAGATTCGCCGCAAACAGATAAGCTCGATGAGGGCGCCCGGTGAGCGGCAGATGTCGCTCGACGAGATCGGCGAAGATGATATAGGCCAAGGTCACCAAAGCGGCGAAAGAAGCGCTCGACGGCACATTGCCGGCAATGGGTGAAATGGCCTTGACGCTCACCATATAAAGCGTGAGGGGAAGCAATGCATCGCCTAACGCGACGAGCCATCGACTGAGCGAAGACGCCGGATCACTTCGATGAACGATCCACCCGATCACCCAGACCACCAGATTAATGCCCATCCAAGCTCCGATGACCCCAACCGATGAGGAGAGCGAAGACCCGGTCAGGCGAATGGCCGAGGCCAGAGCGGCCATCAGGATGAGTACTAATCCTCCGTAACTGACATCCGCCATGTGCCGGGCGCGCATGGCTGGCCGTCGGTTTTGATCGCGATGATTGAGCATGTGCTCTGAAATATCCGCTGACCGGCTCGATTAGAGCAGCTATGGTAACACGGCGCGACAGCCCAACGCAAAAGGCTTTCCTTCGGCCAGTGGTACTTTCCCGAGGCAGTGGTTATAATTCGAAAGTTGGAGAGGAAGAAGACCGACCGAGGGAGATGGGGAGATGCGCTAGCGCGTCCGTCTTCGATCTCTGGCTCCCGATTCCTCAACGGAGAGGGACAGAGCGAGCGGGATGAATCGGGGAGCGGACACCGCGAACGGTACCAGAACCGGCGCATCGCGGATTTCGAGAGGCATATTCGATTCTCCATCTCCGGACGGAATGGCGATGACCAGGACATTCTCGTTCGAGATCGACAGCCAAGGCCTCGGCATCGTGCGCATCGATAAGCCGGGCGAAAAAGTCAACACCCTCTCCATCTCGCTCCTTGAAGAGGTCGAGGAGCTTCTGGAGAGAATCGACCGCGAGCCGAACCTGAAAGCCGTCATCCTCATCAGCGGGAAACCGGATAATTTCATCGCCGGCGCCGACATTCACGACTTCTTGACCTTCAAGACGGCCGAACACGCCACCGAGATGAGTCGGCGCGGCCAGGCGTTCATCGATCGATTGGCGCGCGCCAAAGTGCCCATCGTGGCGGCCATTCATGGATCATGTCTGGGTGGAGGACTGGAGTTGGTGCTGGGATGCCACTATCGCATCGCCACCGACGATCCCCAGACGGTCCTGGGACTTCCCGAGGTGCAACTCGGCCTCATTCCCGGCGCCAGTGGAACGCAGCGGCTGCCTCGGCTCATCGGCCTTCAAGCGGCGCTGGATATGATCCTCACCGGCAAGAACGTCTATCCCCGGAAAGCGCGCCGCCTTGGCCTGGTCGATGAACTCGTCCCGCGCGAGGCCCTGCTCGTCGCCGCCAGACGGAAAGCCCTCCAACTGGCTGCCGGATGGCGACCGCGGCGAAAGAAACGCGGTCATCCGCTGGTTCGCGCTCTCCTGGAAAACAATCCCATTGGCCGCGCGATCATTTTCAAGAAGGCGCGCCACCTGGTGCTCCATAGAACGAAAGGACACTATCCAGCCCCACTCAAAGCTATCGAGGCCATCAGATGCGGATTGACTGCCGGCATGAAAAAAGGCCTGGAAAGGGAAGCTCGCTTGTTCGGCGAATTGGCTGTCTCACCGGTGACGCGACAACTGATCAACCTCTTCTTCGCCATCACGGCCACCAAGAAAGACACCGGCGTCAGCGATCCGCATGTTCGCCCTCGACGAGTGCGGAAACTGGGCATCCTGGGCGCCGGCTTCATGGGCTCGGGAATCGCCATGGTCGCCGCCGATAAGGGCATTCCCGTTCGACTCAAAGACAAGGATGACGAGAGCCTGAGCCGAGGATTGAAAGCCTGTTATGATTACTTCGCCGAGCGGCGGAGAAAAGGAATCCTCGACGGTCGACAGATGGAACAGCGGTTCAACCTCATCTCGGGCACGACGGATTATGCGGGTTTCCGCACGGTGGATCTGGTCATCGAGGCCGTGTTCGAAGATCTGGCCGTGAAGCAAAGCGTGCTCGCCGAGCTGGAAAGAGCAGCGCGGGAGGACTGCATTTTCGCATCCAATACGTCATCCATCCCCATCACGGACATCGCCCGTGCGGCCACGCGCCCGGAGAACGTCATTGGGATGCACTTTTTCTCACCGGTACCCAAGATGCCTCTGCTGGAGATCATCGTCACCGAACAGACCGACGATTCGGTGACGGCGACCTGCGTGGAGTTTGGCAAGCGGCTGGGCAAGACGGTCATCGTGGTGCGCGATGGGGTGGGATTTTACACCTCGCGCATCCTCGCGCCCTACATGAATGAAGCGGCCCACCTGTTGGCCGAAGGGGCGGCCATCGAAGACATCGATCGAGCGATGGTAGAATGGGGCTTCCCGGTGGGGCCGATCACGCTGCTGGACGAAGTGGGCATCGATGTGGCCGCTCACGTGGCCAAGATCATGCATCGGGCGTTCGGCCAACGATTGCGGCCACCGGATACCATGGAGCGCATCTTCGCCGATGGACGCTACGGACGCAAGAACAAGCGAGGTTTTTACACCTACGATGGAAAGAAGAAGCGCGTCGATGAGACGGTGTACGACGTGCTCCCTCATGGCCGTCGACGGCGACGATTCCCCATCGAGGAGATTCAAGAACGCTTGGCACTGGCCATGGTGAACGAGGCGGCCCTCTGTCTCCAGGAGGGTATCTTGCGCCAACCGCGCGATGGAGATGTGGGCGCCATCCTGGGATTGGGTTTCCCTCCGTTTCGTGGTGGACCGTTTCGCTACATCGATGCCGTGGGAGTGGGAACGATCGTTCAGCGCCTGGAGGTTTGGGCGGCCCGCCTGAACGGGCGATTGGCGCCGGCAGAGATGCTCGTGGACATGGCCAAGGCGGGCCGCACGTTTTACTGAGTGTCCGCCTCTTTATCAGAGACGAGCGCGCTGAGAGCCAAGATGACACTATCGCTCATTTGGCACGCCATCCCTTCGGCGTTTATAATTTGAGTGAGTTCAGAGGTGTCTAGAAGATCTCGAACCACGATGGGAGCGAGCATTCGTCACCGGCTCGAAGAGGCCGCCGAGTTCAAAAAACTGCTTCGTGTGACCGGAAAACCTCATGCGACGATCACCCTGTCCGGTCTTCTCTCCCAGAGTGGCAAGGCCTTGATCCTGGCGGCATTGGCCGTCATGAATCGGAAGCCCATCGCCTACATCGCCTCAGAAACCGAGCTGGAGGCGCTGGCCGAAGCGGTGCGCTTCTTTTACCGTCTCATGGCGGCCGATCGAGATGACGGCGCGCCGCCGCTCTCTCACCATCCGCCGATGGAGGCTCCAGCGGCCACCGAAGCGATGTCCACGGTCACCGACGACGGACACCTCGTCGTCGTTCTCCCCCCGCTCGATGTCGATCCTTATCGCGGCGTCTCGCCACATCCGGCGACGTTGGCGGCGCGGGCGCACGCCCTGTTCCGGCTGAGTCGAAGAGAAGCCGCCGTCGCCCTGATCCCCTGGAAATCGCTTCTCACGCGCACGCTTCCACCGGCGCACATGGCTCAGTGGGGACGGGAACTCCGGGTGGGCGAGGCCTGTGAATTCGAAGCATTGATCGCCCTCCTCCCCCGGATGGGCTATCGCCGGGAAGATCCCGTCACAGCGGTGGGCGAATTCAGCGTTCGGGGTGGCATCGTCGACGTCTTCACCACGACGCATCCGCGCCCCTTGCGCATAGAATTCTTCGGCGATGACGTCGTCTCGATTCGCGAATTCGATCCCGACACACAACGCTCGGTGGGTCACCTGGAGCAGGCTCACCTCGCCCCCTTGACCGAAGTGATCTTCGACCCTCAATGTCTGCGCCAGTGGGCGGAGGTGGCGATGACGCGCTGGACGGATCCTCTCTTCCGTCGCGAGGTGAAGCTCAAGTGCGGCTTCGCCGAAGCCGGAGAAGCGTTTCAGGGATGGGAATTCCACATCCCGCTGGTCAAGCCGCATCGCGGTACGGTATTCGATTACCTCGCCGACGCTCTGTTCTTCGTGGATGAGCCGGCGCTCCTTGCGAGCGAGACGGAAAAGTTCCTTGAGCACATGAATGCCAAATATGAAGAGGCGCTCGAAGCGGGCGAACTGGCGTTGGAACCGACGACGTTTTTCCTGACGGCGGATGAGGTCAATGAGCGCCTGAAGAGCCTCAGACGAGTGGACCTCTCGGCGCTCGGCCACGCCGCGCGGGTGGAGGAAGCGCTCCTGAAATCGACAACGCCGGCCTCGATGAGCGAGGATTCGGAATGCGTTTGCCAGATCACGCTCCCCGCCTCGCCGATGCGGCGCTTCCGCGGCCAGATCGAGCACGTCGTCGAAGACATCAAGAAAGCGCAACGCCAGCAGATGTCCGTGTGGCTCATCGCGCACTCCAAAGGTATGGCCGAGCGGTTGACGGACATGCTCGGCGAGTACGATGTGACCGTCCTCTCCGAAGCCGATGCGATGCCGGAATCGCCATTGGGAAACGAGGCGTCGAGGACCACCGAGCAAACCGGGAATCACACACCACCAGCCGCCACATCACCGGTGCACATGGTCATCGGGCCGGTGCGGAGAGGATTCGCCATGCCCTGGGCCAAGCTCTTCCTGCTGGCCGAGGGGGACATCTTCCAGGAAACCGACGCGCCGGTCGCCAGACCACGGTCTGCGCCCAGCGGCGCCAAGCTCTCGGCCTTTCTCTCCGATTTTCGCGATCTCAAGCCGGGCGATTACGTCGTTCACATCGATCATGGCATCGGGCGATTTCGCGGACTGGTCGAGCTCGATATGAACCGCGACGGAGGCACACGAGAGTTCCTCCTCTTAGAATATGCCGAGGGGGCCAAACTCTATGTCCCGGTCGAGCGTCTCGATCTGGTGCAGAAATACGCCAACGCCGACGGCACAGCACCCGCACTCGATCGCCTGGGCGGCACGTCCTGGGAACGGACCAAAGCGCGCGCGCGCCGAGCGCTGCGCGACATGGCCGAAGAGTTGCTCAAGCTCTATGCGGAGCGCCAACTGGTCAAGGGCTTCGCCTTCGGTCCGGATTCGCCCTGGCAGCGAGA
Organism: Acidobacteriota bacterium; assembly: GCA_003696865.1. Taxonomy (GTDB): domain Bacteria; phylum Acidobacteriota; class Blastocatellia; order HR10; family J050; genus J050. Next base: position 5,131 of record RFHM01000291.1, read on the forward strand.
ATTCGAGGACGGATTCGAATACGAACTGACGCCGGATCAGGAAACGGCCATCGCCGAGGTCAAGCGCGACATGGAACAGCCGATGCCCATGGACCGCCTGCTCTGTGGCGACGTGGGATTCGGAAAGACCGAGGTCGCCATGCGCGCGGCGTTCAAGGCCGTGATGGATGGCAAACAAGTCGCCGTGCTCGTGCCGACCACGGTCCTCGCTCACCAGCATTTTCAAACGTTCCGGCGACGATTTGCGCCGTTTCCCATCAAGGTCGAGATGCTCTCTCGATTCCGGCGCGCCAAGGAGCAGAAGCGCATTCTCGATGAGTTGGCCGATGGCCTGGTCGATATCATCATTGGCACGCACCGCTTGTTGAGTCGAGACGTTCAGTTTCGCGACCTGGGATTGGTCATCATCGACGAAGAGCAGCGCTTCGGCGTGGTGCACAAGGAACGATTGAAACAGCTTCGACGTCGGGTCGACGTGCTCACCTTGACGGCGACGCCCATCCCGCGCACGCTCAGTATGTCGTTGATGGGATTGAAACCGATGTCGGTCATCGAAACGCCGCCGCGGGACCGCATGGCCATTCAGACCATTTTTGCGCCTTTCTCTCCCACGGTGATCAAGACGGCCATCGAGCGCGAACTGGAGCGCGATGGACAGGTGTTTTTCATCCACAACCGGGTGGAATCCATCCATGCGATCGCCGATTTCATCCGTCGACTGGTGCCCGGCGTGCGGCTGGGCGTAAGCCATGCTCAGATGCCCGCCAATCAATTGGAACGCGTGATGATGAAATTCATCGATTACGAACTGGATGTGCTCGTCGCCACGACGGTTATCGAGAATGGGATCGACATCCCTCGGGCCAACACCATCATCATCAATCACGCCGAGCAATTCGGCCTGGCCGAACTCTATCAACTCAGAGGGCGGGTGGGCCGCTCCAATCGTCAAGCTTATGCCTATCTCCTCATTCCTCCAGAACAATCGCTCACACCGCTCGCCCGTCGGCGATTAACTGCCCTGAAGGAATTCTCCGATTTGGGCGCCGGTTTTCGTCTGGCAGCAGCCGATCTGGAATTGCGGGGAGCCGGGAACGTGCTCGGCAGGGAACAATCGGGACACATTCGGGCTATCGGATTCGAACTCTATTGCCAAATGCTCGAACGGGCCATTCGCGAACTCAAGGGCGAGGTGATCGAGGAAGAGACCAATACCCAGATCGATCTGAATATCGACATTCGCATTCCGGAATCGTACATTCCGGACATGGGGCAGCGGCTGCGCATCTATAAACGCATCTCATCGGCGCCGGATGAGGGCCGATTACAAGAGATTTGCGACGAACTCCTCGATCGCTACGGACCTCTGCCCGAGTCGGTTCAGCACCTGCTGGAATACGCTCGCCTGCGACGAGAAGCGATGGCTCTCGGCGTGCTCTCCATTCGCCGGCAGCGTGGATGGATCCATATCACCTTCGATCGTCGAGCCCGCGTCGATGGCGAGAAACTCCTCAACCTGATCGCCCAACAGCCGGAGGCTCGATTCACCCCCGATGGCGTATGGCAATTCCGACCTCGCGCCTCGGATGGCGTGGATCTCCTCAGGGAGGTGAAAAACTGCTTGATGGGATTGCGATGAGCAGCGTACAATCAACGTTTGAAATTTCGTCATCAATGGTGAGGGATATGAGGATTCTTTCCACGTGTTGTGCCGTTTTACTCTTGGCGGCGAGCACAGCGTTCGCGCAGGAAGAAGCCGTTCTCATCGACGGCGTCTGTGCCCGCGTCAATCAGGATATCATCACGCTCTCGGAGTTCCGTCGCGCGCAACAGGATCTGCTCACGCAGTTGCGACAGCAATATTCGGGTTCGCAACTGGAGGAAGAGTACCAGCGCGCCTCCAAGGAGCTGCTACAGAACTTGATCGATACCCAACTGCTGGTGCAGAAAGCGGATGAGCTGGGCATCACCGTCGAGGCTGACATCAACAAGTATCTCCTGAACATCGCCAAGAAGAACAACGTCCCCCCGTCCAAGATCGATGAGATGCTCAAGCAGATGGGGTTCGATCCCGATCAGGCGCGACAGATGCTCCGGGTCCAGTTCCTGCGTCAACGGGTCATCGCCAGCGAGGTTCATCCCAAAATCTTCCAGAACATTTTCGACAAGGACGTCGAAGCCTATTACAAAGAGCACATCATCGACTACACCGAGCCAGCGGGCGTCAAGTTGAGCGAGATTTTCATCAAGACGGACGGTCGCACGCCAGAGGCAGCGCGGCAACTGGCCGAACAGCTCGTTCAGCAACTGCGGGCCGGAGCCGACTTCGCCGAACTGGCCAAGAAGTATTCGGAGCGCCCCTCGGCCTCGAATGGAGGGCAGTTGGGATGGTTCAATCTCGACCCGCGTCCCGAACTGGGCGAAGCGCAGCGAAAGGCCATCCAGGGCAAGCAAGTGGGAGAGGTCACCGATCCCATCGCCTTTCCCGATGGATTCCTCATCCTTCGCGTCGATGCGCGCCGCGAGAAGAAAGAGAAACCGCTCACGCCCGAACTGCGCCGCGAGATCACGATGAAGATTGCTCAGCAACGATTGGAACCGGCCGTCCAGGAATACATCGAACAACTGCGGAAAGACGCCTATATCGAAATCGTCGGTCCCTGCAAGGCCGATGTCGATGAGAAGACGAATGCGGACGGGACCGAATCGCAACCGTAGGGCGCGGGCGCAAGACGGGGACGTCCCTCGCATCGCTCTATGATGGATGTCACGGCGACAGTGCTGAACAATGTGCGCGAATATGGCGATTACTGGCGCCTGCGCGTGAAGATTCCAGCTCGTTATGCCGTTCGCCCCGGCCAGTTCGCCATGATTCGCCCGAGCGCCCAATGGGAGCCGATTCTCCGCCGGGCCATGGTGTTTTATCGCGTCGAACGCGGGGCGCACGCTCTGGAGGCGGAATTCATTTACCGCGTCATGGGTCGGGGAACGCGTCGACTCGCCCAGTTGCGTTCCGGCGATCGACTGGACGTTCTCGGACCGTTAGGCAACGGATTCACCATCGGCGAGCCTCCTCCGACTGGACGTGATGTGGCGCTCGTCTCCGGTGGCATCGGCATTCCCGCGCTCTATCTGCTGGCCGCGGAACTCCGTCGCCGCGGCTTCGTCCCTCGGCTCTTTCATGGGGATCGAACGAGCGACGTCGAACGCGGCCTCATCTGCGTGGACGATTTCTATGCGTTGCTGGGGCGCGATCACGTGCTCTGCACCACCGAAGATGGATCATATGGCCAACGGGGAGTAGTGACCGATCTGCTGGAATCGGCGTTGCAGAACCGCGCCTGGCGTCCTCTCGCTCTTTACGCTTGTGGTCCGGAGCCGATGATGAAGCGCGTCGCTCAGTTGGCCCACCAGTTTCATATCCCGGCGGAACTCTCATTGGAAGCGGCCATGGCCTGCGGATTCGGCGTCTGTTTGGCCTGCGTGCAACGCGTCCGGCGCGATGACCGAATCACCTACGTTCGCGTGTGTTGCGAAGGACCCGTCTTCCGCGCCGAAGATATCGTGTGGGAGGAGCCCATGGTCGATCGACCTTCGTCTGGAGGAGCACAGAACGGAACCCCATGACCGATTTGAGCGTCGACATTGCTGGCCTTCATTTCAAGAATCCCGTGCTCGCCGCCAGCGGCACATTCGGATACGGCCTGGAGTTTGCCGAGTTGATCGATTTGAATCAGTTGGGCGGTTTCTGTACCAAGGGACTCTCCATCGAACCCCTGGAAGGGAATCCTCCGCCGCGTATTGTGGAAACCCACGGTGGCATGCTCAATTCGATCGGTCTGCAGAACATCGGCGTCCGCGCGTTCGTCGAACAAAAGCTCCCCCACCTGCGAAGATACCAGACTCACGTGATCGCCAACGTCTTCGGGTTCTCGCCCGACGAGTATGTGGACGTCATCCGAGTGTTGAACGATGGTGACGGCGTGGCCGCCTACGAACTGAACATCTCCTGCCCCAATGTCAAGAAAGGAGGCATGGAGATCGGTAACGATCCCAACGAGGCGGCGCGGTTGACCGAAGCAGTGAAACGCGTGGCGCGTCGTCCCGTCATCGTCAAGCTCTCACCGCACGCCCAGAGCATCGCCGAAGTGGCCCGCGCCGTGGAAGCCGCCGGCGCCGATGCGCTCTCGGTCATGAATACCATCCTGGGCATGTCGGTGGACATCTACGCGCGGCGACCCCGGCTGGGGACGGTGATGGGTGGACTCTCCGGGCCGGCCATCAAACCCATCGCCGTGCGGATGGTCTTTGAAGCCGCTCAAGCAGTGTCCATTCCGGTCATCGGCATCGGCGGCATCGTCACGGCAGAAGATGCGCTGGAATTCATCATCGCCGGCGCTTCGGCCATTCAAGTGGGAACGGCGAATTACGCTGATCCCGGCGTGACGATCAAAATCATCGACGGATTGAAAGCCTATTGTCGCCAGCAGAACATCGAGCGCATTCGATCGTTGATCGGGACGATTCGCTGCTGAGACGGCGATCCGCGAGGATCGCCAAGGTGTACCACCGATCGAGAAGATGACGACGCCATCAACCATGACATCGCGAGATCGACTGGTCGTCGCCCTGGATGTGGAGACGCGCGCCCGCGCTCTAAACCTCGTCGATCAACTGAAGGGGCAGGTGGGATTGTTCAAGATCGGGAGCCAGTTGTTCACCGCCGAGGGGCCCGATCTGGTTCGAGCAATCGTGGCCCGAGGCGAGAAGGTCTTTCTCGATCTCAAGTTCCACGATATCCCGTCCACGGTGGCCAAAGCGGGCATTGAGGCCATGCGATTGGGCGTCGCCGTGTTCAACGTTCATGCTCTGGGCGGCGCGACGATGATGCGCGCCGTGGTCGAGGCGGTCAAAGAGACGGCTGACCGCGAGGGTTTGACGCCGCCGCGCATCCTCGCCGTGACCATCTTGACCAGTCTCATGCCGCCAGACTTGAAGCAGATCTTCATCGCCGAGCGCATCGACCGCGTGGTGACGGGATTGGCGCAATTGGCGGCGGAATCAGGATTGGATGGAGTCATCTCGTCTCCGCAAGAAGCCCTGCTCATTCGCCACGCCGTCAATCGCCCGGATTTCATCATCCTCACGCCGGGCATTCGTCCGCTGTGGGCGCAGAAACACGATCAGAAGCGGGTGTTGACGCCGGCCGAAGCCATCCGAGAAGGCGCCGACTACATCGTCGTGGGCCGGCCGATCACGGCGAGCGACGA
>RFHM01000292.1 GCA_003696865.1 Acidobacteriota bacterium
CCGCCCCACCGGCGGCCACCAACCACGCTCGTTCCGGGGGTGGTCACCCTCGCTCACCCGGGGAGGGGAACGAGGACAGGAAACCGTGTCGGCCTCCATTATAACAAGTTTCATCACACACCGAAATCTTGGTTGGAAATTTTTGTCGAGTCTTGGTTAGGAACAACCTTGAGACAATACCCAGGAGAACGCGGTTCATTCCCTGATGGGGCTTGAAGGGTCTTACGCCCTGGAGTACGCGTCTCGAGCTCCTTTATGGCCTCCTTCGAAAATCACCACCGATTGCTCAGAGGGACCCAGATTCTTTTCTTCATCTGTGATCATCGGTGAAATCTGTGGCTTGGTTTTCATCCCCTCGATGTGGTTCGGGCGCGCCATGGACGACTCCTTCGAAAAGAGACGACGGATGACCGATGACCGGCGACCGACGTTCTCTTTTCATTCCCTCGGTGTGGCTCGGGCGTCGGGGCTCTTGATATTCACTCAGCCTACGGGACTCATTATCGCGCTTGTGCAGGGAAAGAGGATGAGGTATGCTTGTGCCGGCCGTCGCCAATGAGCAGCAGGAAGACGCGAATCCGAGGCGGCGTGAGCGCATTCGGTCGATGGAACGGAGAAGAGCGATGGAGGCACTCTGGCAGTTGTTACCACACATCTTGCACGAGGTGGATTATCAGGAAGACGTCTGTCAGCAAGCCGCCTTCGCCGCCTGGAATCATGCCGTTGGAGAATCCATCGCCAATCAGTGCGCGCCATTGCGCTTACACAATAAGCGGTTGATCATTTTGACCGTCAATCGCGTCTGGAAACAGCAATTACAAGCCATGTCCAGCCAGATCATCTTCAAGATCAACCGTCTCCTGGGAGCGCCTCTTGTGGCGCATATCGAGTATCGCGTCGATCCACAACAGGTCATGGCCCAGCGCCAACACCGAGGAGTAGTTCACTTCGAGCGATTGGAAGAATTGATGGAGGACCTGGAATCGGATGCTCAGGTCATCGATGATCCGGAGTGCCGGCGCGCCTTTCTTCGCGCCGCCAGCAAGTGTCTGGCCCGGCGACTATCGGAGGCTGATGATCGATGAACCATGTTCCGGTCAGCACACGCCGGATCGTGTTTTTGAAGGAATAATGGTCGAGTTCATCTCGGGCTGTCGGGGTCATTGTCGGGAACGAGTAAGAAGCGCATCGGCTCTCAGGGCGACGCCGTCCTTTCAAACAGGTGTGTCCGTGCCCTCTCTCATCACGCCCTTCAGCGCTCTCTTCGGTACACTGCCGGACGATAAGACGTGACGGCGAATGGGAATCGGCTGGCCATCACCGCTTGGTGAAGCCCTGCCGGGCCGTTTCGTCCTTGACAGCACGGTGGATGGTCGGCTTTACTAGCAGATACTGATGAAAAGAGCGGGTTATGGCCGCACTGAGAGGGTGAGAGGAATGTCGCGCGAGTTGATGGCTTGCGCCACATGTTTCCACGGGAGCCGCTCATGGTGTTGGGATGTCACACCGAGGGGATGAAAATGGATTCATTGAGAGATGTAACGCAAGATAGCATCTTGCGCTACCTTTTCGAAGGAATCCCTCATGGCCTTGCAAGCCACATCGAGGGGATGAAAAGAGCGCGGCGGTCGTCCGTCGTCGGTCGTCCGTCGTCTCTTTTCGAAGAAGTCCCTCATGGCGCGCGCCCGAGCCACATCGTGGGGATGAAAAGAGCCTATTGGAGGATCTTTGCGTTCTCTGCGCCTTTGCGGTGATTTTCGAAGGAGGGATGTATGCCCATTACCGAGCGAGACGTCGAGAAGATTGCCGAATTAGCCCATCTGGAGCTCACCGAAGAGGAGAAAGCGCTCTTTACCCGGCAACTGGCGTCGATCGTCCGTTATGTGGAGAAGCTCAATGAGCTGGATACCGAGGATGTCCCGCCCATGATGCACGCGGGAGCGGAGGAGGAAGCTGACTATGCTCAGCGCGATGACGAAGTGCTCACTTCTCTGGGACAGGAGACGGCGCTGGCCAACGCTCCCGATAAGGCGCGAGGATTTTTCCGCGTGCCGCGGGTGATCGAATGAATCGAGGGGCAAACGTTCATGGGCGCTGAACGCACTAGCGAGAATGGCCATTCGCAACTCGTCACTCAACCATTGGTTAGACGCGATGCCTGTGATCGGAGGCCTGATGATGAGCCTCTCTCGGTGAGGGAAATGAATGGGCTGGATAACCGGAGATCATGGGCGATGAGCCCGGTGCGGCTGAATGAAAAAAATGGAGCGCGAGATGCCATCTTGCGCCACATGTTTTCGGAGGGAAGGATTTTCAGACTCCTCGGAGATCGAGGAGCCGAAAAGGCGCGAGTGGCCAGCTCGCGCTAACACGGTTTTTGGCGGAGCTATGAACATCGTCGGACTCACTATTGAAACATTGCATCGCGCCCTTCAAGCGGGAGAAACGACGGTGCGCGAAGTCTGCGAACGCGTCTTGGAGCGCATCGATGCTCTGGATGGAACGATCGGAGCATATCTCACCGTCGATGGTGAGCGCGCCCTGCAGCGGGCTGACGCACTCGATCGAGAACGTCGGGAGGGCGCTCCCCTGAAACCGCTCACCGGCGTACCCATCGCCATCAAAGACAATATCTGCACGCGCCAGTTGCGCACCAGTTGCGCGTCCAGGATATTGCACAATTATGTGCCGCCATATAATGCCACGGCGGTGGAGCGACTGTTGGACGCCGGGGCGGTGATCATCGGGAAGACCAACTGCGATGAGTTCGCCATGGGTTCGTCGAACGAGAATTCGGCGTTCAAGATCGTGCGCAATCCCTGGAATCCGGAGCGCGTTCCCGGAGGATCATCGGGCGGTTCGGCGGCGGCGGTGGCGGCCGATCTCTGCGTCGCGGCGCTCGGTTCGGATACCGGCGGATCGATCCGTCAGCCGGCATCGTTGTGTGGCGTGGTGGGACTCAAACCGACGTACGGGCGAGTGTCGCGCTATGGATTGGTGGCGTTTGGTTCATCGCTGGATCAGATCGGGCCGATCACCAAGACGGTGCGCGATGCCGCGCGCGTCCTGCGGGTCATCGCCGGTCGGGATTGGCATGATTCCACGTCCTCGAATCATGAAGTGGCCGATTACGAGGCGGCTCTGGATGGTGAATTGAAAGGGATTCGAGTGGGCGTGCCCCGGGAGTACTTCGGCCAAGGATTGGATGAGGAAGTCAAACGGGCCGTGGTGATGGCTATCGATCGGTTGGCCGATCTGGGCGCCGAGATCGCGGAGATCTCTCTTCCGCACACCGAATATGCCATCGCCTGCTACTACATCATCGCCACTGCTGAAGCTTCGTCGAACCTGGCGCGATATGATGGCGTGCGCTATGGCTATCGGACGGCTCGCGCGGGGAATTTGCGGGAAATGTATCGCCGGACGCGCGACGAGGGATTCGGGGCCGAAGTGAAGCGTCGCATCATGCTGGGCACCTACGTCCTCTCGGCCGGTTACTATGACGCCTACTATCTCAAGGCGCAGAAGGTGCGCACGCTCATTCAGCGCGATTTCACGCAAGCTTTCGCCCAGTGCGACGTCATTGCCGGACCGACTTCGCCCACCGTCGCCTTTCGCCTCGGCGAGAGAACTGACGATCCGCTGAAGATGTATCTTTCCGACATCTACACCATCACGGCGAATCTGGCGGCTATTCCGGGCATCAGCATTCCCTGTGGTCTCTCTCGGGATGGGTTGCCCATCGGATTGCAGTTACTGGGACGGCGCTTCGATGAGGCCACGCTGCTGCGCGTCGCCCACGCTTACGAGCAAGCCTATCCTTTCGAGCACAAGCCGGCGCTGGAGATGAGCGGCTCCTGATGAGCGACGCATGGGGCAGCATCGCCCACCTGGAGCATGTGGACGGCTCATCTCTCTCGTGGACCCGGCCCCTTCAGGCAATCACGGGAATCCCGATCCCGGGCGGGATTCCATGCCGGCCGTGGGGATCATAACACGACGCTGGTCAATGTTCGCGTCACCCCACCAATGCCTTGAATCTTTTTCACGATGATATCGACCAGCTCGGACGTATCCTTGGCCTCCACGAAAGCGATGATATCGTACGGGCCGGTCACTACATGAGCCTGTCGCACGCCCTTGACCTTGGCGACTTTCTTGGCCACCACCGGTGTCTTGCCGGGTTCGGTTTCCAGGAAGATATAAGCCGATAAGGGCATCTCCTCTCCTCCTCCAGAGTGATGGGAACGTCAAAGTATACCACAGACGGTTCCGAAGGTGGCTCGTCCATCGGCTCAACGTGATGAAGAGAGTTCCTTCGATGCTCGTCGGGCACCGATGACCAGAGGGATGAGGTCGACGTCCAGGCGGACGGCTTCTTCTTTGATCTCCACCGTATGCGTGATCGATTCATATCCGGGGGCGGAGAACGTGATGGTGTATGTCCCCGGCAAGAGGAGCCACTGATAGCGGCCAAACAGAGGTTCGGGGCGGCGCACTTCTCCCTCGGTGAAGGCGATGCCGGCGATGCTGATGGAGGCTTCGGTCACCGGTTCCCCGGTCATGGCGTCGCGGATGTGCCCGTAAACCGAAGGTCCCAGGCCGCGGTCCAATAAGAATCGCCAACCGGATCGGAGTTGCGCCACCAGATGGGGGACGCGATCGGGTGGGGGTTGGAATGAGCGACCGATCTCGGTGAGGAAGGCGATGGAACCAAACCGATTGTAGAAATGTTCGAAGCTCTCGCCGCTGGATGAGGCCAGTCGAATGCTGTACCGCATCGCTTCGGCATACTGATCGCGAAGGGTGTGGTAGAGTTCTCGCTCGGCCAGCGATCCGCACAGATAAGGGTAGAGGACTTCCTCGCCGAAACTGTGATAGGAAATGTAGATCACCGGACGTTCGCGCGCGCCGAGAGCCAGCATGGTTTGAATCTCCGCTTCGGAGGCGGGCGCCGGACCGCGATACACGTCCGAGGCAGTGCGCGCGCTGTTGGCTCCACACACGCCCCACATGAACGGGTAATTACGATTCAGATCCACGCCGAACGTGCCATCGCCGTTGGGGCGGCGATTCTTCCGCCAGTAGGAATCCCGACTGAACACGTAAGCCAGTCCATCGGGATTGACGCAGGGGATGAGCCAGATCTCATAGGCGTTCACCCATCGCGTCACGTGAGGGTCACGACCGTATGCCGAGGTGAGCGTCTCGGCGATATCCAGGACGGCCAGAGGCGTGACCAGTTCGCGGGCGTGATGGCATCCGTCGACGAGGAACGCCGGCTCGTCTTCCGTCTCCACGGCGTGATCGGAGATCTTCAATGCCCAGAGCGCGCGGCCTTCATGGGTCAGCGGGGTGTGAAGCAGATCGTTGAGCTTCACTGCCCGGGCGATGTCTGGGTGGGTTCGGGCAATGCTGCGAAGACGGGCGACGATGGCCGGATAATCGAGGTAGCCGGGCGCCGTGGCCACCGAAGAGACCAGCACCAGCAGCACTGAGACTGTGAGAGTCAGAATCGACGCCGACCGTCTCATCGTGTTCCTCTCCAGCGCGAGCCCGTGATTCTACCATGATCGGTGCCAGCATTCGAGCTCATTGTGTCTGCCAGGACGTCGAAGCCCGAGTCGGTGACAGCCGTCCGGTAGCTTAGCCCACATCGGGCTGTGAGCGCCTGGCAGCGAGAGTGCTATCAAGGCTCACAGGGCATCCACGGTTCGTTCATCTTTCGATCGCTCCCCCGTAAGACCATCTGCTGGGGCAGGAGCCTGGCGATGAGCGGGATGATGGGGCGGAAGGTGTATCGAACCTCCACCTCCACGAGGTCACAGGGGCCGCCGGCCGAGCCGACGATCAATTGCTGGCGACCGCGCAATCCATGCCAGCTCCGGATGGTGATTTGAAGGTCTCGAGCGGGAAGGCCACGGGCCGCTTCCATGACCGTGCGTTGGATCTGCCGGAGTCGCGTGCCGTCTCGTTCACCGATGCCGGTGACGGCAAACCGCGTGCCCGCCCGGGCGGCGTGCTGGACGGTGACCCAGGCGTAGAATAATCGCCCCGACTCGATGACGCCAAACAGCAGCACGGCTAATACCGGTACCAGCAGCGCCATCTCCACCAGCGTTTGACCTCGACGGCGATGCCCGTCGGGCGAGGGAGATACACGCGGTCGTCTCTTCTCGTCGCTCATCCTCATCTTCGATCAGGAAATGAGACGCACGCCCAATCGCCGGGCGATGCGGTGGAAGATGACCTCCATCTCGTCCACCGTAGGTGCATCGAAATAGTGGTCGTCGGTCCCCGGCGTGGAGGAGGCCATTTTCTTCAGTAATTCGATGTCCACAGCGTCGGAGTCGCCGAATCGGACGACGAAGATTTCGATCCCCGCCTCCTTGGCCAGTTGGGCTTCATGAACCATCGCTTGATCCAGACATCCATAATCATCACAATTGCACGTCTTCACCGGCGGATTCTGACCGAAGTAGGCGTTCCAGTTGAACGGGCTGTTGGGATGGGTCAAGGGGTTGTATTGCGGATCTCCTCCACAGGTTCCATCCTCGTTGTCCCCGTCGGTGAGCAGGATCATCACCTTGTGAGCCATCCCCGGCGGGCTCGCCTGGGAATAAGGGGGATCTGGAGTGAGTACGTAGCGCCCCCACTTGACGCCTTCGGCGATGATCGTTCCCGAGCTGGCCCAGAACTCTCGTGGCGCCGTCATCTTGGCAATGGCGCCATCGATACGCGTCTTCTCATTGGAGAGCGGCAAGATGGGAGGAATGGCCTCAAAGCAGTTTTCCGCCGGGCCGGCCGTGTTGAGCGTGCCGTCGGCATTCCGGCAGCCAGGGGGGAGACCATCAGCTCCGTCGCCCACGTGGACTTTGCCGCGAAACGGGACCAGTCCGACTTTGATCGACGAGGATCGCTCTTCGGGAATCAAAAGCTCCACCAGCTTATCCAGGGCTTGCTTGGTCGTTTCGATGGGCTCGCCTTCCATGCTCCCCGTATTGTCGATGACCAGGGCGATCTCCAGATTGTCGAAGCCAGCGCTGGCCGATGCCTCCACCGTCCGGGAGTCAAAACCCAACGCGGCCATGAACGTGAGGGGGACCTCCGCCCGCGCCGTGATGTAAATGCTGCGCGCCTCCTGGCCCCTTGACAGATCGACGAGATATGCTTCCGGGTAGTTGCGGTGCAAATACTCGGCGACGGCGTCGGCGACCAATCCGCGCTCCAGATCGGGATCGTCCATCAAGCGACGCGATCCGGCCAGCGCGGCGGCATCGACGGC
>RFHM01000293.1 GCA_003696865.1 Acidobacteriota bacterium
TCGCTCATCTCTACGAACACATGGCGTTCAAAGGAACCAAGCAGATCGGCACGACCAACTATGAGGCCGAAGTCGAACACTTCGCCCGCATCGATCAATTGGCCGCCGAGCTCACTGCCGAACGGGATAAGGGCGAAGCCGCCGATAAACAGAAAATTGCCCGGCTGGAAGCGGAGTTGAGAAGCGAACAGGAGGCCGCCGAACAATACATCATCCCCAACGAGATTGGAAAGCTCTACGAGCGCCATGGTGGCCGCGGCCTGAATGCACAAACGATGCGCGATCAAACGCACTATTTCATCAGTCTCCCGGCCAATAAAATCGAACTGTGGATGGCCATCGAGAGCGATCGGATGCAGAACACGGTGCTTCGCCAGTTCTACAAAGAGCGCGATGTCGTCATGGAGGAAGTGCGTCGAACCATCGATACCAATCCGTTGGCCAAGCTCGTCCTCCAGGAACTCATCACCGCCGCCTTCCGCGCCCACCCCTACGGCCTTCATTCGGGCATTGGCTGGTCTTCGGACGTGAGTCATTTGACGAGAAAACAAACCGAGGAATTCTTCCACCGATATTATGGAGCCGCCAACGCCACGGTGGCCATCGTCGGCGATTTCGACACTCAAAAGATCATTCCGATGATCGATCGCTATTTTGGCTCTCTTCCCGCCGGGCGGAAGACGCCCCGGCGCATCACCGTCGAACCTCCGCAGGAAGGCGAACGGCGCGTTGCTCTGGAATCGTCGGCCCAACCCCTGGTGGCCATCGCTTTCCATCGACCCGATGTGCTCCATCCGGACGACATCGTCTACGACGTTATCGCCAAGCTCCTCTCCGAAGGGCGGACGTCGCGATTTTACAAGCATCTCATCGAGGGGAAGAAGATCGCCACCTTCGCCCAGGCCTTTCCCAAACCCATTCTCATCACCGGCAAATATCCTTCGTTGTTCGAAATCATTGCCGCTCCGGTCGTCCCTCAACATACCGTTCAGGAACTCGAAGAGGCCATCTATGAGGAACTCGATCGGCTGAAGACCGAACCGGTAGAATCGAGGGAATTGCAGAAGATTCTCCACCAGGTCGATGCCCAGTTTGTGCGCAGTTTGCGGAGCAATGCCACTATGGCTCGACTGCTCGTGTTCACCGAAGCCCTGGAGGGGGATTGGAAGCGGTTGCTCACCTATCGGCGACGCCTCGCCGCGGTCACCCCGGACGATATCATGCGCGTGGCCCGGCAGACATTTCGTCGAGCGAATCGGACGGTCGCCTTCATTACCGCTAAGGAAAAGGAAGTGGAAGAGGTCGCTCCCATCCCAGAGGCGACGCCAGAGTCGTTGACGCGCGGTCGGGCGATTCTCGATGCGGCCATCGAGGCCATCGGAGGGCGGGACAAGATCACCGGCCTCCACGATTATCTGCTCAAGGGAAGAGCGAAACTGAGCTTCTCGGGACAAGAACTGGAAGGGGAGACGACGCAGTACGTGCAATTGCCGGACAAGATGCGATCCGAGGTCTTCCTCCCCGCCATGGGCCAGACGATCATCCAGATTCTCAACGGCGAGAAAGGATGGTTCGCCCAGGGCGGGCGCGTGCAGGAAGCTCCCCCTCGAGCCATCCAACAGCTCAAAGAGGCATTGTGGCGGAATCATATCCTCACCTTCTTGACGAAGCCCGATGGAAGTCCCTTGTCGGCCCAGGCCCTCCCCGATGAAACCATCGAAGGGACGCCCACCGACGTCGTCCTCTTGACCGTCAACGAGTCGAAGATGAGGCTCTATTTCGACAAACAGACTCATCGATTGCTGAGGGCCCAGTATCAAACGACTCATCCGTTCACGGGACAGAAAGTCCAAGCTGAAGAGACATATTCGGAGTACCAACTCTATGATGGTTTCTGGCTCGCCCGTCATATCGTCACGTCTTACGACGGAGAGAAGTTCAGCGAGCAATCGATGACCGAATTCCAGGCCAATCCAGGCCTCGATCCGTCGTTGTTCCAAAAACCGGAATAACCATTCCAGACGATGACCGATGAACATGAGGAGGGAGTTATGACACGGAATTGGCTACCGCGGCTCGTCGCCGCATTGTTGATTCTCGGTCTGGGAGGATTCATCTCCCGGGGACAGCCGGGACAGAAGAGATCCAGGCCCATCGACCGATTGCATTTTCCCGAACTCCACTTCTCGCCGCCACAACCGGAGCGCGTCACGCTGGCCAACGGGATGACCTTATTCATTCTCGAGGATCATGAGATCCCCAATGTCGATATGTTCGCCGCCATCCGCTCAGGGAGCGTCTACGATCCACCCGATAAGATCGGGCTCGCCGAGCTCGTAGGGACGGTGATGCGCACCGGAGGAACGAGTTCGCGAACGCCGGAGCAGATCAATGAGGAGCTGGAGTTCATCGCCGCTTCGGTAGAAACGGGGATGACCAGGGAATATGGAACGGCCTCGCTCACGGCGTTGACCAAGGACCTGGATACTGCACTCCCCATTCTCGCCGACATCTTGATGCATCCGGCCTTCCGCCAGGAGCAACTGGATGTGGCCAAAAACCAGATGCTGGACGCCATCAAGCGCCGAAACGACACGCCGCAGCAAATAGCCGATCGCATCTTTCCTCAACTCATCTACGGGAAAGAACATCCACTGGCGCGCGTCCCTCAAGAGGAGACGATTCGCCGCATCACCCGGGAGGATCTCATCGACTTTCACGCCCGGTTTTATCATCCCAACAACGTCATTCTCGGCATCAGCGGCGACGTGACCAAAGAGGAGATCGTGGATAAAGTCGAGCGGGCATTCGCCGGGTGGAAACCTCAAGAGACGACATTCCCGCCCATTCCCCCGGTAGAGCGGCGCTATCGGCGAGCCATTTATTTCATCCCCCGAGACATCAACCAGACGACGATTCGCATCGGGCACATTGGACTCACGCAACGAGATCCCGATTTCTTCCCCGTCACCGTCGCCGCACAGATCCTCGGCGGTGGATTCTCCTCGCGAATGTTCAACGAGTTGCGGTCCAAAGAAGGCCTCGCCTATGCGGCCTTCGCTGGCCATACCGGAGGTCTCCGAGAACCGGGATATTTTTTCACTTTCTCGGAGACGCGGGCCGATGCCACGGTGCGCGCCATTCAAACGATCTTGCGACTTCTCGACGAGATGCGGCAGAAGCCCGTATCCGACGCCGAACTGCGCATCGCCAAAGAGGGCATCCTCAATTCGTTCGTCTTCGACTTCGACTCGCCGGAGAAAATCGTCAATCGCACCGTGCTGCTGGAATATTTTGGACTGCCGCTGGATTTCCTCCAGCGGTACCGAGATAACGTGGCCAAGGTGACCAAACAGGATGTATTGCGCGTAGCACAGAAATATTTCCGACCGGACCAGGCCATCATCCTCGTCATCGGGAAGAAGGAGGCTTTCGACCAACCGCTGTCCACGCTGGGCGAAGTGACCACCTTGGACATGAAAGAATGGAAATAGAGGGAGGGATGACCATGGACGAACGAAGGAAGAACTTTTTCACCGTGGACCGGCGCTTTCGGGCGCGTCTCGGGCGACTTCTGCCCGCCGACGTACTCGCTTGGGCGAAGCCCCGGTTCGTCGAGATGGGCGACCTGGCGGCCAACTTCTTCGACCCTCGAGCGGCGCTCGCCGACCGCTTCTCTCCCACGCTGCGAACTCACGATCGACACGGCAATCGCATCGATCGCGTCGAGTATCATCCGGCCTATCTCGAGATGGCGCGGCGGGCTTATGAGTTCGGCCTGGTCAGCATGCGTTACGATTCGGAACTGGCGCGACGGTTCGGTTATCTTCCTTACGTCGTCATTTTCGGCCTGGGATACGTGCTCTCCCAGGCAGAGGCGGGACTGTACTGCCCCATTTGCATGACCGATGGCGCCGCCCGAGTGCTGGTGAAATTCGCCGATCCGGCGCTCCGGGATAAATGGCTCCCTCGCCTCACGTCGCGCGACTTCGATGCCCTGGCCCAAGGAGCCATGTTCCTCACCGAGAAACAAGGCGGTTCGGATGTAGGAGCGAACACGACCAAGGCCGTAGCCGATGGCGATCGCTGGCGACTCTATGGCGATAAATGGTTTTGCAGCAACGTGGATGCCGACGTCATCCTCGCTCTGGCGCGTCCCGAAGGCGCTCCTCCGGGGACAAGAGGACTGGGCCTGTTTCTCGTTCCCCGAACTCTCGATGATGGTCGGCGAAATGCCTACTGCATCCATCGACTCAAAGACAAGTTGGGCGTTCGCTCCATGGCCACCGGTGAGGTGACGTTTGAAGGAGCCGAGGCCTATGTCATCGGCGACGTGGGTCGCGGCTTCACCTACATGACCGAGATGATCAACCTCTCGCGACTGTATAACGCTGTGGCTTCTATCGGTAGTATGCGGCGGAGCGTCTACGAGGCCGTGGCCCATGCCAAGGAACGAGAGGCGTTCGGTCGTCGAATCATCGAATTCCCACTATTGCGGAGAGTTCTGGCCGACCTCATCGCAGAGCACGAAGCGGCGATGGCCCTCGTCTTCGAAACGATTCGACAATTGGATCTCGTCGATAGCGGTGCCGGATCCGAGGATGCTGCCGTTCAACATCGGCTCTTGCTGCCGCTGTCGAAGTACTACACGGCGCGATTGGCCGTCTGGGCCGCCAGCCAGGCCATGGAGATCCTCGGCGGCAACGGTTATATCGAGGAGTTCGTGACGCCGCGGTTGCTCCGCGACGCTCAAGTCTTACCCATCTGGGAAGGTACGACCAATATTCTGGTGCTCGATGCGCGTCGGGCGATGATCAAAGAAGAAGCTCACCTGGGACTCATCGAGGCCACTCGCCGCCGATTGGAAGCGCTCCACCACTCCGATCTGCAAGACCTCCGAGGACCGGTGGAAGCTCATCTGACCAAATTGCTCGACGATCTCATTCCTTTCCTGGACGGGCAGACGGAGGCGTTGTTCGCCGGTCAAGCGATCACCGACCGACTGATTCGAGTCACCCAGGCCAGCCTTCTTCTCGACGAGGCGCAACAGAATCCAGACGAGATCCCCGTGGCTCGCTATTTCGTGCAAAAACATATGACCGGCATGTTGGATTCGAAGGCGGCCGACTCCATCATCAGAGCGGAATCCGAAAGCCTCGATGGAGAGGTCGGCGATTGAGAGGCGGCCTTTGGAGCGTCGCGACCGTCAAACGGGCCACGTTTCTCGCCGATATCCCATCTCCCAAAACATCCACTCATAGCGGCTGGTGGTCAGGAAATGGCGTTCCATGGCGCGACGGGCGGATTCGTCTAGTGGCTCCGCCCATTGATTGGTCACCTCCAGCACGGCTTCCACGAGCTGCCCAAAATCTTCTGCCCCATAAGTGTCGATCCATCGCTGATACAGAGGATCAGAGGAACCCTCGGCCAGCAGCCGCTTGCCCACCTCCCAGTATATCCAATAGCACGGCAACAACGCCGCAATCACTTCATGGATGGGTCGCGAATAGGCGACGGCGAGCAGGTAACTCGTGTACGCCAGATTGGTCGGCGCCATAGGCGTCGCTCGTACCGCTTCTTCGGTGAGGCCCAGATCGCGAAAGAAGCTCTCATGAAGAGCGCGTTCGACTTTCAGAGCGCCCGAGGCGTGCTCGGTGAACATGATGATGTGTTCCTCGAGCGGCGCCTTCGCCGCCAAGAGGCTCAGCGCGCGGGCAAATTCTCTCAAATAGAGAGCATCCTGAATGACGTAAAACTGGAAGCTCGCTCGGTCGAGACTTCCATCGGTCAACCCACTGATGAATGGATGAGCCAGAATGGCGTCGAAGATATCAGTGATTGACTGCCAGAGATGATCGGTGAAGGTCCTCGGCGAAGATCGATGATGCACGGTCATTTCTTCCTCCTTCGAAAATCACCGCAAAGGCGCAAAGAACGCCAAGATCCTCCTTCGAAAACCGCCACAGATTCCACAGATGGACACAGATTCTTTTCTTTGTCTGTGATCATCGGTGAAATCTGTGGCGTGATGTTCATCCCGCGATGTGGCTCGGGCGCGCCATAGA
>RFHM01000294.1 GCA_003696865.1 Acidobacteriota bacterium
CCCGGCGGCATTCTCGCTATCGAGACCCCCAACATCGACACCTTCTGGTTTCGATGGCTCGGTCGGCGTTGGCGACAGTTCATCCCCGACCACTACTACTTTTTCACTCCTCGCACGCTGAATCATTTGCTCCAGGATGTAGGATTCCGCCCGGTGGAGATCCGGCGAGTAGGGAAACCTATGAGCTGGCGACTCTTTCTGGATCGCCTGAGACGGCTCACCCCCCGCTTGAGTCGCTGGCTGGGCAGTTGGGCCCAACGCCTCCATCTGGAGGAGAAAACGATCTACGTGAATCTGGGAGATATCATGCTCGTCTTCGCCGTGAAAGAACCACGATGAGGGCCGGATGAAGGAGCGCCGGTGCGCCAACCGGAAGTGGCGAGCCCTGAAAGGCGCGATGAAAGACGTGCCCGGGGACACCGGTTCCCCATTCCCGCGAGTCCGGTCCCAGAGGGCGACATCATCCCTGAGCGGGTCGGGTTCGATCACCTGATGATCGCCAGCGCCGCGGGAACGCTCTGCCCGTGACAGCCCGATCGGCATATGCTACACTGCTCGCCTGAAATTCACTGTGGGAGAGGCACCATGGCGACACAAAATCGATTCGGAACGCTCTCGACGCTTTCGGTCAGTGCCGGATCGGTTAAGTTTTACAGCCTTCGGCGTCTGGAGCGAGCGGGAATGGGCGACATCTCCCGGTTGCCCTTCTCCATCAAGGTGCTCCTGGAAAATCTCCTGCGCCATTGTGACGGCCGACTGGTGACGGAGGATGACGTCACCGCCCTGGCGCGTTGGAGAGAGACGCAATCGCAAGGGCGAGAGATCCCCTTCATTCCAGCGCGCGTCGTCCTGCAAGACTTCACCGGCGTCCCGGCAGTCGTCGATCTGGCGGCCATGCGCTCGGCCATGCACCGGCTGGGCGGCGATCCTAATCGCATCAACCCCATCGTGCCGGTCGATCTGGTCATCGATCACTCGGTACAAGTCGATTTCTTCGGCTCGAGTCGCGCCTTTCAACTGAACGTTCAGCGGGAGTACGAACGGAACGGCGAGCGTTATGCGCTGCTCCGATGGGCGCAGAAGTCGTTCAAGAACTTTCGCGTCGTGCCGCCAGGGACGGGCATCATCCATCAGGTCAACCTGGAATATCTCGCTCAGGTCGTTTGCTCGCGCACGGTGAACGGCGAGCCAATGGCTTTCCCCGACACGCTGGTGGGCACCGATTCGCATACGACGATGATCAACGGCCTGGGCGTGCTCGGTTGGGGCGTCGGAGGTATCGAGGCCGAAGCGGCGATGCTCGGGCAACCCCTCTACATGCTCATTCCCGAAGTCGTCGGTTTCAAACTCTACGGCGAACTCCCCGAAGGCGCGACGGCCACCGATCTCGTCCTCACCGTGACGCAGATGTTGCGAGAGAAAGGCGTGGTGGGCAAGTTCGTCGAGTTTTACGGACCGGGTCTCGGTCAATTGAGTTTGCCCGATCGAGCCACCGTCGCCAACATGGCTCCGGAGTATGGGGCGACCATGGGCTTCTTCCCCGTCGATGAGGAAACGCTCAATTACCTCTCGCTGACCAGCCGCCGCGAGGACACCATCGAGTTGGTGGAACGCTATGCCAGAGAGCAAGGCCTTTTCCGAACCGACGAGACGCCCGATCCCGTGTATAGCGATACTCTGGAATTGGATATGAGCACGGTGGAACCCTCGCTGGCCGGACCGCGGCGACCACAAGATCGAGTTCCATTGCGAGATATGAAGCCGGCCGCCCGGGATGCCATCGCCTACTTCCTCTCTCGTTCTTCCCGTCGTTCTCCTTCCGATGCTCAGCGGCCAGAAGTGGAAGTGGAGATGGATGGAGAGCGCGTCACGTTGACCGACGGCTCGGTGGTCATTGCCGCCATCACCAGTTGCACGAATACGTCCAATCCGTCGGTCATGATTGGCGCCGGATTACTGGCCAAGAAAGCCGTGGAAGCGGGTCTGACGGTCAAGCCCACGGTGAAGACGAGTCTGGCGCCCGGCTCGCGAGTGGTCATCGATTATCTGGAGAAGGCGGGGCTCATTCCTTTCCTGGAAGCGTTGCGATTCCATCTGGTCGGTTTCGGATGTACGACGTGCATCGGGAATAGCGGGCCGCTGCCCGAGCCGGTGGCCAAGGCCGTCAAGGAGCACGACCTGGTGGTGGCCGCCGTGTTGAGCGGGAATCGGAATTTTGAGGGGCGGATCAACCCGCTGGCCAAGATGAGCTACCTGGCCTCGCCGCCGCTGGTCGTGGCTTATGCGTTGGCCGGACGAGTGGATATCGATATGCTCAATGAACCGCTCGGTCGCGATCCCAACGGTCAACCGGTGTATCTTCGCGATATCTGGCCATCGCCCGATGAGATCCGACAGACGATCGCCGAGGCCCTCGATCCCGAACTGTTCCGCCGGCGCTACGCGCATGTCTTCCAAGGCGATGAACGCTGGCAGTCATTGCCGGTGCCCGAGGGGCATCTCTATCACTGGGACGAGGCGTCCACTTACATTCAAGAGCCGCCGTTCTTCAAAGGATTGACGCCGGAGCCCCCGCCGCTCAGTGATATTCACAATGCTCGCGTATTGGCCGTGCTCGGCGATAGCGTGACCACCGATCACATCTCGCCGGCCGGAGCCATCCCTCCCGAAAGTCCCGCCGGTCGATACCTGATCGAACGCGGCGTCGAGCCCAAAGATTTCAATAGCTTCGGCTCGCGACGAGGCAATCACGAGGTGATGATTCGAGGGACGTTCGGCAACATTCGCTTGAGGAATCAACTCGTCGACGTCGAAGGAGGGTGGACGATTCACCTGCCCAGCGGCGAGCAGATGACCATTTACGAAGCGGCCATGCGCTATCAGGCCGAAGGCGTGCCTCTCCTGGTGATTGCCGGGAAAGAATACGGCACCGGAAGTTCTCGCGATTGGGCGGCCAAGGGAACGGCCTTGCTGGGGGTGAAGGCCGTGTTGGCCGAGAGTTTCGAGCGCATTCACCGCAGCAACCTGGTGGGCATGGGGGTCCTCCCGCTGCAGTTCAAGCCGGGCGAGAATCGGCAGACTCTGGGATTGACCGGTCACGAACTCTACGACATCCAAGGCATCGCTGAGGGCCTGAAACCCCGTCAGGAGGTGACCATTCGCGTCACGCGCGACACTGGCAAGCAGACGACGTTCGCCGCCGAGGTGCGCCTGGATAGCTCCGTGGAGGTGGAATACTACCGAAACGGCGGTATCTTGCAGACCGTGCTCCGACAGATGCTCAAGGGATAAATGGCGAGGCCATTCACGCGACCATCTTAACAAGCGCGATGGTCATGAGCTTCTCCGGGGAGCGGACGCGCGGCGGTGATCCTTTCCCGATCCCCCTACGAAATACATAGTGCAAGATGCCATCTTGCGCTCCATTTTCAGTCGCCACGACGGGCTCGTTGTCTATGGGCGATTCCTCTCGAAACGCGAAACCCTGATTACCGTGTTTCCCTCAACGGCTCGCCACTATTTCCAATACGTCCGGTCCAGGCTCCGATATTGAATGGCTTCGGAGACGTGCTGAGGTTGAATCCGCTGGCTGCCCTCCAAATCGGCGA
>RFHM01000295.1 GCA_003696865.1 Acidobacteriota bacterium
ACCCGTCCTCCTCACCACGCGTTTCGAAAGGCGAGACGTCTCTCCGAGTCGATGTGGTTCTCCAAAACATGGTCGCACCGTGGAGGGCACCAATCAGTTCGTCGATGAGGGAGTGTGTCATGAGGAATGACTGGCGGGAGCAGATGACGGTTTTCGTTGACTGTGGGGAGGCTCCTCAAGACATGACTGCCCATCGGGGCTCGATTCCCAGGTGGCGAGGAACGCCTCTCCGGCCATGACCTGTGAAATCAAAGGAGTCGTCCATGGCGCGCGCCGAGCCACATCGTGGGGGATGAAAAGAGCCCGTGGGAAGATCTTGGCGTTCTCTGCGCCTTTGCGGTGGATTTTCGAAGGAGGTCAGGCGTCATCGGATCGATCGAGCACCTCCCGCACCACACAGGCCAACTGTTCTGGACTATACGGTTTAGGGACGAAGGCGTGAATTCCCTCGTTGGGCATCTGCTCGGCCTGAGCGCTATAGCCGCTGGAGAGGATCAGTCGAACAGATGGATTCAGCGCTCTCAATCTCTTGGCACATTCCAAACCGCTCAGCTTGGGCATGGTCAGATCGAGTAAGACGAGATCGATCTCCTTGGCCCGTTGCCGGTAGATGTTGAGGGCTTCCTCTCCATCGCGCGCTTTGAGCGTATGATAGCCGTAGTGTTCCAGGATATGACAGGCCAGATCCAACACAATCGGTTCATCATCGACGACCAGAATGCCCTCCTTGCCGCGAGCGACCGACGGCGGCGCCGATGGCGGGGGGGCGACCGCTCTTTCTGCTGCCGGGAGATAGATCCTGAACACGGAACCCTGTCCCGGTTCGCTGTACACATTGATCCATCCTTTGTGACTGCGCACAATCCCATAAACCACCGAGAGGCCGAGGCCCGTTCCTTCGCCCACTCCTTTGGTGGTGAAGAAGGGTTCGAAAATACGCTCGCGGATCTCGGGCGTCATCCCCACTCCATTATCCGAGACGGTGAGCACGACATATCGACCCGCTTGAGCCTCCATGCGATGCTCTGCTTCCTGGGGAGAGATGACGCGATTCTCCGTTTCCAGCGTGAGGATGCCTCCGCGAGGCATGGCATCGCGAGCGTTCACGCACAGATTCACCAACACCTGTTGGAGCTGGGTGGCATCGGCCTCCACCGTCCACAACTCCTTTTCCAGGCGCGTGCGAATATCAATGGTCGTGGGGATCAACCGACGGAGCATGCGGAGACTCTCCTCCACCAATTGATTGACATCCGTGGGTTCAAAGCGGGGTTCTCGCCGGCGGCTGAAGGTGAGCATCTGATTGGTCAGGTCAGCGGCGCGTTTGGCCGAATGGAAGATGGTCTGGAGATAGTGGTGGAGTTCGGATTGTTGATCCGCGTTTTGTAACGCCAGGGAGACATAGCCGAGAATGCCTTGAAGAAGGTTATTGAAATCATGGGCGATGCCGCCGGCGAGCGTCCCAATGGACTCCATCTTCTGCGCCTGAAGCAATCGTTGTTCCAGCGCTTTCTTTTCGGTGATATCCATCAACGTCCCTTCGTAGTAGAGAATCCGGCCGTTGGCGTCCCGGATGGCGCGAGCGTGCTCCAGCACGATGATCTCTTGTCCGTCTTTGCGACGAAGGTGGAGTTCGACACCATCGAGCCGGCCGGTTCGATGCAATATCTCCAGATTCTTTTCTCGATCGGCGGGATCGACATAGAGATCGTGGGGAACGTCCACGGCGAGCAATTCTTCTAACGAATCGTATCCCAGCATGCGCACCAGCGCCGGATTGGCCGTCAGGACTTTCCCGTCGGGAGAGGTCTGGTAAAGGCCCACGACGACGTTCTCGAAGATAGATCGGTATTTCGCTTCCGAGGCCTTGATCTGTTCATACAGTCGGGCGTTCTCCAACCCGATGGCCAATTGATTGGCCACGCCGCTGGTCAGTGAGATGGCCGCCGTCGTGAATCGATCGATCTCCTGAGCGGCCAGTTGGATGATACCGATGAAGTCGTTCTTGGTTCGCAAGGGGATGGAGAGCCGAGTGCGAATGCCCAGTGCTTCCTCCCAGTCGTCGAGTCCCTGGTGCACTTCGCCGGACGATCCATTGACCAGATGAACGTCAGCCAGCCACGGTCGGTCGCTCAGACGAAATGGCCGAATCTGCCGGGCCACTTCCGCCGGGAATCCGCGGTGGGATCGGAGAAGGAATTGATCGTCGTGCTTGATGTAGATACATCCAAAGGGAACCTTCAGCACGCTCATCACTTCCGACAACGTGTTATGGAGGATGCTGTCGATACTGGGATCGCGATTCATCGCCGTGGCGATGGCGTAGAGGGTGGAGAGTTCTTGATGGCGTTGCCACAATTCCTCCTCGGCGCGGCGACGGTCGGTGATATCGTGATAGAGGGCCAACACGCCGATCTGTTGTCCTTCGACGACCACCGGCACGCCGAAGACTTCCACATCCAGCAACGTTCCATCTTTTCGTCGTCGTCGCGCCACTTGCCGGATGGTCCCTCCAGCCAGAACGGCTTCGGTCCAGGCTCGCGCCTCGGCTACCGTCTCTTCATCGGTCACCAGATCGTCGAGGTTCTTGCCCTTGATCTCGGACTCGTGGTAGTGGAACAGACGCTCGAACGCCGGATTGCACGAGATGACCCGATGATCCATATCCAGGATGACGATGGCCAGCGGGCTGTATTGAGTGAGCGATTCCCAGTATTTCTTCTGGCGTTGGAGTTCCTCCTCCATGAGCTTCTGCTCGGTGATGTCTACCATCAGCCCGCGCAGGCTGGTCGCCGTGCCGTTCTGACAGATCACCCTCACAATATTGCGCAGCCAGACGGTGCGCCCATCGGCGGCCCGGGCGCGGAATTCGAATTCACAATCCTGCTTTTCCGTCGTCGCCGACGAGCAGGGGGACGTGGGGATAGGTCCATGGGCCCATTGCTCGCGTTCGGCAGGATGAATCAGTCGGTTCCAGAAGTCGGGCTCGTTCAGCCATTGATCGACGGGGTAACCGAGAATCGCTTCGGCTCTCTGGTTGACGAAGGTGAATCGTCGGGTTCGAGGGTCAGCCTCCCAAACGATGGCATCCACGCCATGAACCAACTGGCGATAGCGCTCCTCTGACTCGGCCAGGCGCTGGCGAGCCTCCTCTAATTGCTGTTGCGTGCGGGCCGCTTCGATGGCGCGCTCGGCGACGGAGGGAAGCAGATCCAGATATCCGGGCTCCTTGATGATGTAATCGTGAGCGCCCTGCTTGAGCGCTTCCACGGCCACTCGCTCGTTCCCCAAACCGGTCACGATGACCACGGGCACGGTGATCCGACGCTCCTTCAAGGTGCGCAAAAACGTCACACCATCCATTTCCGGCATGCGATAATCGGCCACCACGAGATCGAATGCCCGATCGTGGAGCGCCGCCAGTCCCTCGATGGCCGTCCTCACGGTGACGACCTCCGTGCCCATTCCCAACTTCTGTAACGCCTTGCGTTCCAGAAATCGATGATCCGTGTCATCCTCGATGAGAAGGATGCGGAACCCCTCTCGGCGTTCGCCGGAGGGATTGGATGATGTCGATGATCGATGTGACGACACCTGGCGTTTCATGGTTCACCACGCCTCATACGCGGGTTCGACGAATGTCGATTCTGGCGGGAGCTTATTGACCAGAATCCAATACAACTTCAACTCCTTGATCTTCTCCACGAACTCGGCGAACTGAATCGGCTTGGTGATGTACGAATTCGCTCCCTCCAGGTAACTCCGGGCGATATCCGTCTCCTGCTCGGAACTGGTCAACATGATGACCGGAATCGCCTTCAGAGAGGGCGTACCCTTGATGCGTTGGAGGACCTCAAAGCCATCCACTTTGGGCAATTTGATATCCAGCAGAATCAATCCCGGGCGCGGAGCCGCGGCGGGATCAGCGTAGGGACCTTTCCGAAAGAGATAGTCCAACGCTTCCTGTCCGTCTTTCACTACTCTGATTTCATTGAGGACGTGATTGGCGGCCAGCCCACGCTGAATGATCAGCGCGTGATCGGGATTATCTTCGACGAGCAGGATCGTGATCGGCTTTCTCTCGCTCATGACTCATCTCCTTTCCTTCCATTGGGAGAGCACTGCCCGAAGCCGTGCTCATGGTATCTGAGTGGCTGGGGAGCGTGAACCAGAACGTGCTTCCTCGGCCCACACCTTCCGATTCCACCCACACGCGCCCTCCGTGCGCTTGAATGATGCGTTTGACGATAGCCAGACCCACGCCGGTACTCTCTTCATCGTGATACTTCCCTTCGATGCGATAGAAGATCTCAAAGATCTTCTCCCGTTGATCCTCGGCAATGCCCACACCGTTATCTCGAATGAAGAAGGCATATTCACCGGTCTCGGTCGCTTGAGCGCCGATGTCGATGCGCGGGGGAATCCCAGGGCGGGAGTAGTGAAGGGCGTTGGTGATGAGGTTGCTCCATACCTGCTGCAGGCGCTCACGTTCACAGACGACGGTGGGTAGCGCCGGCGCCACCGTGATGGTCGCTCGTTTGAGTTGGATCTGGCCCTGTAACTCGGCGAGCACTTCGTCGAGGAGATCTTTCATGTTCACCGGCTGCCGGGGATGCGGACGACGCCCGATCCGGGATAACTCCAGGAGTTCGCCAATGAGACGTTGCATCCGGAGCGTATTGGCATGAATGCGTTCCAGATACAGAGCGACTTCGGCGTTCACCGTTTCACCGAGTTCCAGTTGAAGGAGACTGGTCAGGCCCTGAAGCGAGATCACTGGCGCCTTCAGATCGTGCGAGACGGTATAGATGAACGATTCCAGTTCTTCCGTCTTCTCGGCCAGTTCGCGGGTGCGTTCGGCCACTTTCTGCTCCAGGATCTCGGCCCGTCGTCGTACGCGATCGGTTTGAAATCGATGTGCGGCATAGATGGACACACTGCACAGGCCCACCAGCAGGAGCCAAAACCAGGTCCGCTGCCAGAATGGGGCCCGAATGGTGAAATTGAAATGGGCCGCTTCAGACCAGGGGCCTTGATACTTTCTGGCGCGGATTTCCAATCGGTACGTTCGAGGCGGCAAGTTGGTGATGCGCAACTCTCGGCCATCCAATGGCGCCCACGTCTCCTTCCACCCCAGAAGCCGGTATTGGAGATCGAGGCGCTTGGGATTGACAAACGAGAGCGCCGCCACGCGAACCATCAGGTCATTTTGCCTGTATCCGAGAGTAGGGGAGGTGCCCGGAACACAGAGCCGGTCGCCGAGTCGTAGTGTGGTGAACTGTACCGTCGGTGGGTCCCCTCGGGTCAGATCGAAGCGGGGATTGTAGTGGCTCAATCCGCCCATGGTTCCAAACCACAATGTGCCATCCCAATCGGCGAAGAAACCGCCGGCATTGGATTCGTTGTCGGCGTAGCCCTCTTCCGTGCCGTAGTTGGTGAACGTCTGACCATCGAACCGGTCGACTCCCCGCGCCGTGCCGATCCAGAGATTTCCCTCGTGGTCCACGCCCAGCGAGTAGACGGCATCATTGGTCAGGCCCTGGGCTGTGGTGTAGTGTTGGAATCGCCGCCCATCGAAACGGGTGAACCCGCGCGACGAGTGATATCCGAACCAGATGTGTCCTCGCCGATCCTCGCAAAGGAAATACGGTTGGTTATCGGCCAATCCATCGTCGGTGGTGTAGGTGCGCCAGCTCCGTCCATCCCAACGCGACAACCCGTGATCGCCGGAGACCCAAAGCCACCCACGGCGATCGACGAGCAATCGGGCGTTGGAGAAGGACTGATGGGGAACATGGACCGGCTGGAAATGCCCGTGCACCCGTCGGAACAATCCGCCCGGCTGGACGGCGCACCAGATCGTTCCCGCTCGATCTTCCACGATGGAGACGACCCGGCCATAGGCTCCCAACGAAGGATCTGTGATGAATCGGTGGCCGTCGAAGATGGTCAATCCCTTCCGCGTGCCGATCCATAATCGACCTCGTCGATCTTCCAATAGGGCCATCACGGCATTATCCAGCAAGCCATCCTCGACGGTGAAATTGCGCCAGACGCGCCCGTCGAATCGACTCAATCCTCCCGTGGTTCCCACCCAGAGCAGGCCGCGTCGGTCGCGCCAGATGGGGCGCACGGAATCCGATCCCAGTCCATCGGCCACGCCATAGTTGGTGAATGCGCGCCCCTGAAACTTGTACAGACCACCCATTACGCCGATCCAGAGGATGCCTTCCCGATCTTCGAACAGGGCCCGGACATCGTCGTATTTCAATCCTTGAGCCGGAGTGAGGAAGGTCATCCGGTCGCCCTCGATGGTGCCCAGACCTTGCGGCGTTCCCACCCAGACCATCCCATATCGGTCGGCACACAGAGCGGTCACCGGCCCGTAGATCAACCCATCGGCGCGCCGGTACGCGCGGACGAAACGACCGTTTTGATACACCTCCAACCGATCGGCCAGCCCGATCCAGAGCCGGTGCTGGCGGTCCTGCATCAAACAGCGGACATTGCCCGAGAGCCTCTCGGGCTGGAACGCCGCGAAGTGATCTCCATCCAGATAGTAAAGGCCCGACGAAGTCCCGGCCCACAGTCGCCCGTCGTCGTCCAGCAGGAGAACGTTCACGCGAGCGGCGGGTAATCCGTCATCGGTCGTGTAGGAGCGCCATCGCCGGCCGTCGAATCGGCCAATGCCGCGAGGCGTCGCACACCAAACGTGGTCCTGGGCGTCCACCACCAGCGAGGTCACCCGATCATCAATCAATCCATCGGCGGTCGTATAATTCCAGAATCGACGGCCATCCCAACAACTGACGCCTCCCAGGGTCGCCAGCCACAGCCGATACTGGTGATCTTCCGCGATGGCATTGATCCAATCGTGAGCCAGTCCCTGCTGAATACTGTAGATCTCGAACGAAGTGCCGTCAAAGCGATTCAATCCCGCCTGAGTGCCGATCCAGAGATAGCCGATGTGATCCTGATAGATGGCCTGGACGACGGCTTGCGAGAGACCGTCTGCGCCCGTGTAGCGGTGGAAATGGCGCTCTGCGGCCATGCCGGGGAGGACGGCCCATATCAACCAGAGACCAATTCCTCCCACGACGATGCCCGCTCGAATGTGGTCACGAAAGGTCCATGCCATGATGCGGAATCCCCCACTCTCGGTTCCTTCAGTGGCTTCCCTCGCGCTTCAGCCTCTCTCTCGACGGCCCATCAGCCTATTGGCACTGCATCCACCATGACCTCCATACTGCAACAACTGTGCCAAGGTCTCGGGGATGGGCGGACGACGATCTCCGGTCGGCGTTGAACTGCTTGAGAATAAGGCCGTTAGTGATGGAAGACCGAGCCACCTCCGGCACATAGACAGGCCCTGCGTCCATCGCTGGATGAGACGGGTGTTTCAATCATGAAACACGCTTTTCATTCGTGGGAATGGCTCATGGGTTCTGAGGTTTCAGCGAAGGCCGAAAGCGAGCCGCGCAACTCGGCCACTTGGGCCACATACTTTCACGGAGGCGGATGGTCGGGACGATGGGCCGTGATCCGCTGGGACCACTCTCGGTGGTGGAG
>RFHM01000296.1 GCA_003696865.1 Acidobacteriota bacterium
CAACACCCCCGAGAGGTGGAGAGGGAAGATATGTCCGTGCCAATGATCGAGCCTGATCCCAGCGGTCGTTCATCCGGGCCTGGGGACTGTGACCGCAGTGACATCGCGCGCCTCATCGATGAACGGTTGATCGGCCTCAGCCAGTGGGCCTGTCGCGCGCGCGGGATTGTGGCTGCCCATGCTGCTCATGATGCCGCTTTGATCATCGAGGGGGAGCCCGGGGCGGGGAAGGAGTTTTTGGCACGGTTGATTCACCAGTGCAGTGCTCGTTGTCGGGGACCCTTTGTGACCTTCGCTTGTGATTCCGTCTCCGAGGCCTCGGCCGAAGCCGCCTTGTTTGGTTCGATTCGGACACTCCCCTCCGGAGGCAATCGGATACAAAGGGGATTAGTGGAAGTGGCTCAGGGTGGGACTCTCTACATCAGTGGTCTCATGGCGGCCTCGACGCTCGTCAAGACCGAGTTGGCCCGATTGATCCATTATCAGGAATTTCGCCGTTTGGGAGATCCCCTGTTGGAGGAAGCCAATGCCCGGGTGATCATTGGGGTGATCCCTCACTCATCGAAGCCCGGGGGGAAGTGGACGGTGAATACATCCTCCCTGGCCCTCGCCGATGTGATCTCCATCCCTCCATTGCGCCAGCGGCGGGCCGATATCGAACCCCTCAGCCGGTTCTTCATCGACGAGGCCTGCCGGATGTTGAGAAAGGAGAGGCGGGAACTCAGCGACGAAGCGCTCGATGCGCTTCAGCGATACACCTGGCCGGGCAATGTAGGAGAGTTGAAGCGCATCATCAAAAGTATGGTAGAGCGCTCGACGCCTCCTCAACTCACTCCTGAGCTGTTACCGGCTCATCTGAAGACGTCGGCTGGCTTCGGCGAGCCGTTCCTCTCCGCGACGGGCATCGACCTCGGTCAGGAACTCGGTCGACTGGAGAAGGCGCTTCTCTGCGCCGCCCTGAAACACTGTCATGGTCACCAGTCCAAAGCCGCCCGTCTCCTCGGCCTCAAACGAACCACGCTGAATACCAAGCTCAAGCGATACGGAATCGACGTCAACATGTTCAAGTGACCCCATCGCCTGGCAGATGACCGCCATCTCCTTGGGTCACTGATTCTACCGGTGATCTCGTCTTCCCCCCATCCAAATTTCTGGACGTCTCCCCCGAAGTTTCGGAGATCTCGGCCACCGCTCTATTCCCCATGCCGGTTGGAAGGGGGGCTACATTCACCGGCTAACCGAAGAGGGATGAGCGGGAAAGCGAGCCTGTGCCGAGTCAAAACTTCGTCATACCTCGTCGGATTTTTGACCGGAGAGAGTGGCACGACGTTTGCAGATTTCTCTTCTTCCAAACTCAAAGACCGGCGGGCAATTTCAGTGGATGAGGCTCGCCAATATCTGCAGGAGGAGAGAACATATGACATGCTGTTGGACACTGAGGTGGTTGGTCGCCGCCGTCCTGTTCTTGGCGGCGACTCTCTTTGCTATGCCCGAGAGTATTCGTGCTCAAGTGTCAACGGGGAGCATCGAAGGAATCGTCACCGATCCCACCGGAGCGGTCATCCCCGGTGCGACCATCTCTGTCACCGAGGAGAGAACCGGACGCGTGTTGATGACGACGACCGGCGGGGGCGGCAAGTATTTCTTCTCGGCGCTTCAACCGGGGCGCTTCGAGATCAAGGTCGAAGCGCCGGGGTTCAAAGCGGCGGTGCGCCAGGTTGTGGTCAAAGTCGGCGAGGTCGCTCCCGGGGATGTCAGTCTGGAGGTGGGCTCCCCCACCGAAGTGGTTACCGTCCAGGCCGAGGCCGAAGTGCAGGTCAACACCACGACGGCCACTGTTGAGGGTGTGGTCACCGCCCGACAGATCGATGAGCTCCCGCTGAACGGTCGGAACTTCCTGGATCTGGCGCAACTGGAGCCGGGGGTGCAGATCGTCGACGGCGGGACATTCGATCCCACCAAGAATCAATTCACCGGGATCTCCATCGGCGGGCGCACCGGTCGCGTCACCCGCATCCAGATCGATGGACTGGATATCTCGGATGAGACGGTGGGGACGACCACCCAGAACATCTCGCAAGATGCCCTTCAGGAGTTCCAGCTCAGTCAGTCCACGCTCGATCTATCGACCAGTCTGACGTCATCGGGATCGGTGAACATCATCACCAGAAGCGGTTCCAATGAATTTCACGGGCGCGGCTTCGTCTTCTATCGGGATGAGGAGATCGCCGCCAACCCCACTACGCTGACCGGCGATCCCACCATCGATGCCCAACTGAAGGGAGCGGAATTCGATCGGGAGCAGGCCGGATTTCGCTTTGGCGGCCCGTTCATTCCCGATCGCTTGTTCTTCTTCGCCAACTTCGAGAAGACCAACCAGGATGGAACGACGTTCACCCGACCGACGAATTTCCCCAACTTCTCCCGAGCCGTCTCCACGCCGTTCAACGAGAATGAGGGGCTATTCCGACTCGACTGGCAGGTGACCGATCGTCTGCGACTGTTCGGCCGTTTCACTCACGACTCCAATGATGCGGCTACCGGTTTCGGTGGGGCGGCCACCTGCTGTGCGCCATTCGTGAATGATAACAACACTAACGTCGTCGCCATCGGCGCCGACGCCACCACCGGTCAGATGACGCATTCTTTCCGTTATGGGCGCACCAGTTTTGATAATCAAATCGTCCCCGCCACGCTCGGTCTTCCGGAATTCTTCGCCTCTAATGGTGTTCCCGTGTCCATTGCCCTCAATGGCCGACGGGAGTTGTTCACCGGGCCCAATCGTCTGGCGCCACAAATGACCTTCCAGACCGATGACCAGTGGAAGTACGACCTCACCTACACGCGAGGGAGTCACACGATCCGAAGTGGCGTGGAAGTCAAGTACACCCGGGTCAATCTGTTTGCCAGCTTCTTCGGGGCTGGTCCGGAAGTGCGCGGGAGTTTCAGCCAGGATATTCGCGAGCAGATCATCGCCCGGGGCGGCGATCCCCTGGATCCCCTTCAGTATCCGGTCAGCTTCATCATCTTCGGCAATGGGCAGGGCTCGTTCACCGAGATTGCCAACAACGAGCGCTCTATGGGAGGAATCAACAATACGCGGTATGCCTGGTATGTGGGCGATAGCTGGCGAGCGCGCCCCAATCTCACCGTCAATTATGGCGTGCGCTATGAGCTGGATACCGGTCAGGTCAACGACGATTTGCCGGGACCGCGAGATCTGGAGTTTCTCGTCGGGCGCGGACAGTCTCGTCCCACGCGCAGCGATCACAATAACTTCGGCCCCCAACTGGGCATTGCCTGGGACCCGTTCGGCACGGGCAAGACGGTCATTCGCGGTGGAGTGGGCATTTTCTATGAGACGCAGATCTTCAATAATGCCATCTTCGACCGCACCGATCGACTCCCGGTAGGACTGGGATTTGCCGTGGCCGTGCCTCCGTTCGATAGCCTCGATGATCAAGGTCGATTGCTCGCCGCCAACGGACAACCGGTCTCCAATATCAACGTCAATGACCTGTTGGGTCGGCCGATCGGTGAAGTCATCGATCAGATCGGCCTACTCCAGCAATTGTTCCAGCAGGTGTCGCGAAGCATACCACTCGATCCCAGCGCGCCCTCACTGCTGGAAGCGTCCAAGACGACGGCGGCGGGACCGATCTTCAACCAGGAATTCTCTACGCCCTACGCCTTCCAGGTCAACGTGGGCGTTCAGCATGAGATTCGTCCCGGAGTGGTCGTCTCGGTCGATTATATTCGTAACCGCGCCGTTCACACCAACGTGGTTCG
>RFHM01000297.1 GCA_003696865.1 Acidobacteriota bacterium
CAAGGCCGCGGTCATGGCGCTGATCGGGCGCATGGAGATGCGGGCCTGGGATGCCGGTCCGTTGGAGGTGGCGCGGTCGGTGGAAGCGATCACCCCGTTGCTCATCTCGCTCAATCGGCGCTATGGCTCCAATCGGGCCGGACTGCGCATCACCGGCCTCCGACCACAGGCGTCCTGAACGCTCAGCTCGTATAATCCCAGGTGAAAAATCGTCGGGGCGTGAGTCGGATGAGGATGCTCTCCGGCTGAGCGTAAAGTTCGAGGAACGTGGGATGATCGGTGGACCCGAAGTACTTCATCCCCAGGGCGCGAAACGCCCTTCGATGTAACCGCCGATCCGTGACCGGTTCAGCCGTGCCCCAGAAGGAAACGCCCAGGTACCCCTCGGCCTGGGTGCCCCCGTCAATGACCCAACCGACTTTGGGCCGCCGTCGAAGATGCCGCCATTTGATGCTCGAGGCCTCGGTGCCGACGATGAACTGCTCGCCCAATCGAACGAACCACAGTGGCATGACGCGCGGATATCCTTGCCGATCAACGTAAGCCAGCCTGAGGAGTTTTTGCTCGTCACAGAAACGCTTCATCTTCGTCGGTAATCTCGCCATGACGCCCTCCTTGTCAATCGCCCAACAAAGTAACACAGAGTCACTCCGCGGGCCAGCCCGAGATGGGACGCCCCCGAAGCCGGACGAAGGGACGGCGAGTCTTTCACAATGCCCGTGATGAGCCTTCGCGCGCCATGGACGGCTCCCCGAGATGGTGGTTCTCGATGCGCATGGGTATGATTAAGAACATGACCCTTATCTCCGCCGCTTCGAGGGCATGGCTCCTGTGCTGCTCTGCCCACTACGAGACTGGAGGTGTGTGGAAAAGCGTACGCCATGGGATACCTGGCTATCTTTTTCCTCGCCGGATGACTCTATACATATAGGGGCTGTGCCCCTGGAGCGGGACCAGATATGAACAGAGTGAAGAACGCCGATTTGCCAGACGAAGTCCTGGTGATGGCCGCCATTCTCGGCGATATCCGAGCGTTCGATACGCTGGTGCTCCGATATCGTCCCGCGGTGGTTCGGGTGGCGCAGTCCATCGTCGGCGAGGAGTTAGCCGAGGACGTCGCTCAGGAAGCTCTGCTGACGGCATTCAAGGCCTTGCCCACGTTGGAGGAACCGGAGAAGTTCCCCATCTGGTTGCACATGATCACACGACATAAGGCGTTGCGATTCAGTCGGCGAGAGCGCCGTTGGCAGGAGAAGCGCCTGCCCCTTGACCAATGGCTTCTCAATCAGAGCGCCGCTCTGAGTCGCCCTATGCTCAACGGCACTCTGGCTCGGCGAGCCGAATTGAGGTGGGCCATCGATCAACTCCCACCCGAATACGCCATGATCATCAAGCTGCGATACTATGATGAAATGCCCCTGAAACGCATCGCCGAGTTCATGGCGCTCCCGCTGACCACTATCAAATGGCGCCTGCATCGGGGCAAACAGCTCCTCAAAGACATCATCAATCGACAGGGAGGTGTCTATGGAAAAGGAGAAGATCGAGGAGATTCGAAAGCTGGTTAACGTGTTGAAGCGCACGGCGCGCATGGCCGCTCAGGCGAGTTGGGGATGGGCGTGTAGCGCCGAATCCCAGGAGCAGGTCGCCCGATACGGGGCTCAACAGTACAACCGCATCCTCAACCGATTGAAAGAACTCGATCCGGCGGTGGGAACGATCTTCGCTCCCCTGCCCGAAGAGGCGCGATTGGAGGTGGTGGCCATGGCCTGCCGCCAGCTCGCCGCCTACTTCGAAGAAGAACTGGAGGCCGATGAGGAGGGCGAGGGTCGCCGATATCGACATCGAGATTGGGGATCATTCTATGAAACGGTCTATGAAGCGGGGCCGTTCAAGATCTTCTTCGGTCGCGGGTTCAAGGATCTGGAAGAACTCGGTCGGTTGATTCGCGAATGCATGCCCCCCTGGATGCGTGGAGAAGAACCTCGGCGAAAATCGAGAGCCTCGACGTCTTCGACCGAGACGTCATCCGATGCCGAGGCGAAGCAGTGAGCGCCACCAACCTCATCCACGGACGGCGGCGACCACCGAAGAGACCAACCATGCCCCATCGAATGGTGGATACCACCGCCCGGCCGTCCCGATAGCCGGCGGTGGATGAGTCCCTCGGCGAAGATGCGCTCCTCGCGGGCGACTCCATCATTTCGCTCTCCACCACTGGACGTCGGCGGCTCGTTGCTCTAAAGTTACTTTCGATATTTCGGAGCGGGAGTGAGCATGCCGAACATTGTCGTGGGGGAACTCAATTTCCCCCAGGTGGGCGAACTGGAAACGGAAATCGTCGAGCGCAAAGGCATCGGCCATCCCGACTCCATCTGCGATGGGATTGCCGAGGCGGCCAGTGCCGCTCTGTGTCGATATTACGTGGAGCAGTATGGTCGCGTCCTCCACCACAATCTGGATAAAGCGCTCCTCATTGGTGGTCGGACGAGAACCTGGTTCGGGGGTGGCCAGATGTTCGATCCCATCGTTTTCCATCTGGTCGGACGGGCCACCGTCGATGTTGAAGGGGCGACCATCCCGGTCGAAGAGATCTGCCTGGACAGCGCTCGACGGTGGATTCGCCGACATCTTCGCCACCTCGATCCCGATGAGCACCTCCAATTCCATACCTGGCTCCGACCGGGCAGCGCTGATCTCGTCCATCTTTTCCTGCGCCGTTCGGGCGCGCCGCTGGCCAATGACACCTCTTTCGGCGTCGGCTATGCCCCCCGGACGGAGACGGAACAACTCGTTCTGGAGATGGAGCGTTTCCTCAACAGTCCGGCATTCAAGACGGAACATCCCGAAGTCGGCGAGGACATCAAGGTCATGGGCCTTCGACGCGGAGAGACGATCACACTGACCATCGCCGCCGCCTTCGTCGCCCACCACGTCAAGAGTCTGGACGATTATGTGGACAAAAAAATCGCCGTGCGGGAAGCCGCCGCGCGGTTTGCCGATGAGCGCATCGATAGACCAGTGACCATTCATCTCAACCTGGCCGATCAGGAGGAAGAAGGATCGGTCTACATCACTCTGACGGGCACCAGCGCCGAGGCCGGAGACGATGGTCAGGTGGGGCGCGGGAATCGGACCAATGGCCTGATCACCCCCTTTCGGCCCATGAGCCTGGAAGCCGCCGCCGGCAAAAATCCCATCAGCCACGTGGGCAAGCTGTATAACCTCACGGCCAACGCCATCGCCGAGCGCATCGTCGAGCAACTGGAGGAGGTGGACGAAGCGTATTGTTACATCCTCAGTCAGATCGGGAAGCCCATCACTGAGCCCCTCATCTGCCATGTGAGATTGCGGACGTCGTCGCTCACTCCGGGCATTCAACAGCGAGCCGTGGAACTGGCTACCGAGCACCTGGAGCAACTCCCGGAACTCTGGCGAACTTTGATGACCGGTCGCATCACCGTGTTTTAATCACCGCCCCGCTCGGGGTTGAAGAGAACCACCGATGGAGGCCCGTGCTCGCCCCAGATACCAGGATGATCGCTCTTCGACTCCGAGACCGGGCAGCGGTCAGAGGACGCGCCCCCATTATCCTCGCCAGCACGAGGGCGAACTCCCGGGCATGAGAAGGGATAGCTCGTGCCGCACCGGCGGTGGGAACTCTGCTTGCTTTTCGCCGTCACCGCCATTTACAATAAATATTTGAAATTCCAGAGACAAAGGCCCGATCGCCATGAAGTTTGAAAAGATCCTGACCAAGATATTTGGGAGTGCGAACGAGCGGTATCTCAAACGAAAGCGCCCGCTGGTCGAATACATCAACTCCCTGGAACCCCGCATCAAGAAGCTCTCTGACGACCAATTGAGAGCCAAGACGGCCGAATTCAAGGAGCGTCTCGACCAGGGAGCGACGTTGGAAGATCTGCTGCCGGAAGCCTTCGCCGTGGTGCGCGAAGCTTCGGTGCGCACGACCGGTATGCGCCACTTTGACGTTCAGCTACTCGGCGGCATTGTGCTTCACGAGGGAAAAATCGCCGAGATGAAGACCGGCGAAGGGAAGACGCTGGTGGCCACGCTCCCGGCCTACTTGAACGCCCTCACCGGGCGAGGCGTTCACATCGTGACGGTGAACGATTATCTGGCCAAACGCGATGCCGAGTGGATGGGGAAGATCTACAAATTCCTGGGACTGACCGTGGGGAAGATCGTTCACGATATGGACGACGATGAACGTCGCAAGATGTATCTTTGCGACATCACTTACGCCACCAATAACGAGATCGGGTTCGATTATCTGCGCGACAACATGAAGTACGATCTCTCCCAATGCGTCCAGCGAGAATTTCACTACGCCATCGTGGACGAGGTCGATTCCATCCTCATCGACGAAGCGCGAACGCCGCTGATCATCTCCGGTCCATCAGAAGAGAATGTCCAGCGATACTACGATGCCGATGCCGTCGTGCGACGACTGCGACGGGACATCGACTACCAGGTCGATGAGAAAGCGCGAACGGCGGCACTCACTGAATCGGGCGTGGAGCGTGCCGAACAGATGTTGGGGTGCGGTAATCTGTTCGACCCGGTCAATATGGAAATGCTCCACTGCATCAATCAGGCGCTGGTCGCCCACACGCTCTATCACCGGGACAAGAACTACATCGTCAAAGACGGTCAGGTCATCATCGTCGACGATTTCACCGGCCGATTGATGCCCGGTCGTCGCTGGTCCGATGGGTTGCATCAGGCCATCGAAGCCAAGGAAGGCGTTCGCATCGAGCCGGAAAATCAGACGTTGGCCACCATCACATTCCAGAATCTGTTCCGCATGTACGAGAAGCTCGCCGGCATGACGGGAACGGCGGAAACGGAAGCCGAGGAATTCGCCAAGATCTATGATCTGGACGTGGTCGTCATCCCCACGCACAAGCCGATGATTCGCATCGACCATCCCGATCTGGTCTTTCGCACCATGGAAGAGAAATGGAATGCCGTGGTCGAGGAGATCAAAGACTGCTACCGGCGCGGTCAACCCGTCCTGGTCGGAACCGTCTCGGTGGAGAACTCCGAGATGCTCTCCAAGCGCCTCAAGAAACTGGGCATTCCGCATAACGTCCTCAACGCCAAACACCACGAACGCGAGGCCGAGATCGTCGCCCAAGCGGGCCGGAAAGGTGCTGTCACCATCGCCACCAATATGGCCGGACGTGGGACCGATATCCTGCTCGGCGGTAATCCCGAGTTTCTCGCCCGGGAGCTTCTGAAGAAACGAGAGATCAATCCCGACGAGGCGACGCCCGAACAATGGGCCGAGGCCGTCCGGGAGATGAAACGCATCACCGACGAGGAGCATAAAGAGGTCGTCCGCCTGGGTGGCCTGCACATTCTCGGCACCGAGCGCCACGAATCGCGCCGCATCGACAATCAGCTCCGCGGTCGCTCCGGCCGCCAAGGCGATCCCGGATC
Organism: Acidobacteriota bacterium; assembly: GCA_003696865.1. Lineage (GTDB taxonomy): Bacteria > Acidobacteriota > Blastocatellia > HR10 > J050 > J050. The sequence goes on from RFHM01000297.1 coordinate 5,467, forward strand.
GTCGCGCTTCTTCCTCTCGCTCGAAGACGACCTGATGCGCATTTTCGCCGGCGATCGCGTCAAAGCGATCATGAATCGGCTCGGCGGATGGCCCTACGGTGAGCCCATCGAATCGAAGATGGTGAGCAAGGCCATCGAACGGGCTCAGAAGTCGGTCGAAGCCCACAACTTCTCCATCCGCAAACACCTGCTGGAATACGATGATGTGATGAATCGGCAGCGGGAGACCATCTACAGCCTGCGGCGACAGCTTCTGGAGGAAGAGGACCAGCGCGAATACATCATGAGCGTGGCCAAGGACCTGTTTGAGGATATCGTCGATCAGTACCTGAGCACCGATCTGAGCCCCGAGGATTGGGACTACAATGGCCTCAAACTGGAACTCCGCAATATCTACGGCTTCGACCTGGAAACGGAGGTTCCCGAATATGAGGAACTCGGCCCGGAAGAGCTCAAAGAGATCGTCTGGCCCAAGCTGGAGGCCATCTACACGCAGAAAGAGGAACTGCTCAACCCCGAGATGCTGCGCTACTATGAGCGGGTCATCATGCTCAACATCGTCGACTCCCAGTGGAAGGATCACTTGCTCGTCCTCGATCACCTGAGGGAAGGCATCGGTCTGCGTGGCTATGCGCAGCGCGATCCGCTGGTCGAGTACAAACGGGAGTCGTTCGAACTCTTCCAGGCGATGCTCGACCGCATCGATCGCGAGACGATTCGCTTCCTCTGGAACCTGCAAGTCAGCGTGGAGGCGGCCCCAGCAGAGCGGTTGCGCCGACGAACGCCACGCCGCGAGCGCTTGCAATACCAGCATGCGACGGCCAGCGCCTTGGCCGGCGCCGCTACTGCCGACGATCGCCCCCGCACGGTGAGACATCAAACGCCACGCATCGGCCCCAATGATCCCTGCCC
>RFHM01000298.1 GCA_003696865.1 Acidobacteriota bacterium
ACCTCGCTCGGCCCCATCTCCAGCCTGACGTTGCGCCACCGGTAGGTCGAATCCCGGGCGATCAACTGCCCGCTCAGCCGATCGAAGACGATGGTGAATTGAGGGGCTTCTACCTCGCCCCCGGCGATGACGACCGTCGCTCGCCCCTGCGGCGCTCCCGGTAATCCAGTGAAGTCGAAATCGCCCGTGGCGATGCCGGTGACGGGTAATTGAAAATCGAGCCGACGCCACCACTGGCTCAAGTTCATCCGATACACTCGCCCCCTCACGGCGCTCTCGGCGGCGCCGAAGTCGTGGCGGAAAAGCGTCACCGTGGCGCGCGAGCCATCATCGAATCGGGCATCGACGTCGGTGAGCGTGACGACTCCACGTCGGTATGCGATGTGTGCCCGACTGGAGACGAGCGTCCCGGGCTTCAGATCGAGGTGACGAACACGACCCACGCCGGCGAGGCTCACCCCCTCCCTCGTCTTCTGGATGCGACCGGTGAATCGACCGGCGCCGGAGAGCGCTTTGACGGCCCCATGAGAGAGCTTGCCCAGATCGATCTCCAGCACCTCCAGGAAGGGCTCCGCTTCCGTCAGATCGGGGAACGTCGTCTGGATGCGCAGATCCAATTCTTTCCTCCAGGTGACCCATCCGCTCGTTCGAATGCGCGCCGTCCCCACGGTCACGTTTGACGCGCGAATCTCGATCCGCCGCCGATCAATGGCTACCAGGGCCGTCCCTCGAGTGGGAAGGAGAGCGTTCGCTTCGGTGGAGAGCGGTTCGATGCTCACCCAGGCGCGGCCGGCGATGGCACCGAATTTCGTGCCCGGCCATTGGAATCGGGTATGGCCATGGACGCTTCCAGTCACCGGGTAGGCGCGGCCGGCGATGGCGGCCACGGCCTGATGTAAATCGATCGATTGGAAAGCAGCCTCGATGGTGGAGGTTCCCCGGAAGGCGATATCGACACGACCGGTGACCGTGCCTCGTAACGTGGAAGCCGAAAACGAAGCCAGCGTGATGCCATGGGACGCGATGAAAACGGGACTCCGGAAATCGATGAGCTCGATCACTCCGGGTCGAATCCGCCCCAGTTGCAAGATGCCGCGAACGGCGAATCCCGACGAGGATTCCGGCTTCTTCAACTCGCCGGTCTCGCCCCGTTCGCCTCGCGCTTGAAATCGAAATGCCGATAACCGGACGCCGCCCACGCGCATCTTCGGCGCACGAACCTGACCGGTGAGATGAAATCGCTTCCCCCGGCCGGCGACCCGCCCGGTGAGTTCGGCGATTCCGGCGAGCCTGACGCCGGGACGAAGATCCGCAGTGAGACGCGCCAGATCCAGCGTCGAGGTCAATTGAACGTCATATGCTGGCGCGGACCAGTGCTCGACGCGACCACGAACGAGCGCATTGACGAACGGCGTGGTGATCCGCGCGGTTCGAACCTCGGCTTCATCACCCTTCACGACGAGGTCCAGATCCAGGCCTGCCCGTTCGATCCGACGACGATCCCACCTGGCGTCAATGCGATCGGTATGCACGCGCACCCGCGTGGCACCAGCTTGCGGGCGGACGCCAACCGTCAGATGCCGAATCTGACCGGTGGTGTGATGGCGCGCGTGGTTGTATATGATGGTGCCCGCTTCCAGGGATAATCGCCCGATCCGGACTCGCCCGCCGGCGCCCGATGGTTTTCCCTCGAAGGCGGCCAGATTGAGCCCGCTCAGATTGGATCGCCCGCGCTCATCGAAAAACAGGCGAACGGTGGGCTCCCGCAAATCCAACCGTTGCAGTTCAAACTGACGCTTCCATAAGGCGCGTATCCGCACCTGCACATCCAGATCGGTGAGTTGAAAGAAAGGGATCGAAGCTCGACCAGCGTAAAGTCGGAGATGGTGGATCTCCATGCGAAGCTGGAAGGGATGGACATCGAGCCATCCTATTTCAGCGCGAATATGACGCTTGGCCAACTCACGGGTGAGACGGCGCGCCACGAAGCGATCGAATGAAGGGCTCTCCAACCATCCGAGAAGCGCTCCACCGACCGCGAGGGTGATGAGAACCCCCAGGCTGATCACTCGAGCTCTACGCGACATCACTCACCTCGGGCGTTGTCTTTGCTCCCTTCGTTCTCGTTCGCCGCTTGGGACTGACCCACGATCTACAGGCTCTCGGAGAACCGATGAGAGAGATACCCGTCATCGCGTCCTCGTCTCCATGAAGATGAAGCGACAGAAAACAGCTCACCTCATCCCGCCCTCGATGGCGTCCATTTGTGCGTGATTTCACCTTCCTGGACGATAGCCATTGTCATCTCGGCCCGCAACGTCTCCATCGCTCAGGCTAGTTCTTCTGATGTATGAATGCGAGCATTTGGTTGACCACTTCTTGGACCGTCCTGGTGGATGAGTCAATATGAATAGCATCTTCGGCTCGGCGGAGCGGGGAATCGCGCCGCTCTCGATCCCGCGCGTCGCGCGCTTGGATCTCGCGACGCGCTTCCTCCAACGAGACGCGTCGACCGCGGGCTCTCTCCTCCTCCCAGCGGCGGCGCGCGCGCACTTCCAGATCGGCATCCAGATAAAATTTCACGTCGGCATCGGGAAACACGCGAGTGCCGATATCGCGCCCCTCCATGACCACACCTCCCCGACGTCCTATCCGCCGCTGCTCGGCCACCATAGCCCGACGGACGCCAGGAATGGCGGAAATGCGCGATGCCGCCTCGCCGACGCGCAAGGTGCGGATGGCCTCGGTGACGTCTTCACCGTCGATGAACACGCGAAGCGCATCCGGTCTACCGGTCAACGTGATACGAGAGGTCTCGGCGAGCCTGGTCAATCGCGCCTCGTCATCCAGAGGGATCCCCGACTGGAGCGCTTTCCAGGCTAACGCGCGATACATGGCGCCGGTGTCGATGTAGGTATAGCCGAGTTCTCGGGCCAGTTGTCTACCCACCGTGCTCTTCCCGGCACCCGCCGGTCCATCGATGGCGATGATCAATTTTTTCATCCTTGGCTCGATTTCGACGTCGCTCGGGGGAGTTCGAGAGCGGACTCGGCGACGGGTCACGAGGCACCGACGACGATGTCTTTCATCACCTTCAGCGCCCGCAGGCAATCCTCGCGAGTGACATCATAGTGCGTGACCATTCGCACCTGGTATCGACCGATCCCCAAGGCCAGCACCCCTCGCTGTTTCAGTTTCTCGGTGAACTCCGAAGCCTCCATTCCCGTCCCGGCGGTGTCGAAGATGATGATGTTCGTGGGCACGTTTTCCGGATCGATGTTGATGCCCGGCAGCTCGGCGAGCCCTTCGGCGAGCAATCTGGCGTTGGCATGATCTTCGTGCAATCGCTCGGGCATCTTCTCCAGAGCGATCAATCCCGCCGCTGCCAGAACGCCCGCCTGGCGCATCCCGCCGCCGAGCATCTTGCGGACGACGCGCGCTCGCCGGATGAACTCGCGAT
>RFHM01000299.1 GCA_003696865.1 Acidobacteriota bacterium
GACCGAAGGTGATCGGTGGCTTTGCGATAATAGGTGGCGGCCAACTCGGCGCGACCGATGTAGCGATAGAGGTCGCCGAGTTGGATAGCGGTGACGGCTTCGGCCCAGTCGGCGGCTCGCAATCCTCGGCTCATTTCCAGAGCTCGTTCCAGTTGATCGATGGCTCGATCGTAGCGGCGGCGCTCCCTGAGCAGGATGCCGCGTTCCAGCGCGACGGCCCATTGGCCATACGTGAAGCCCGCTCGCTGGGCGGCGGCGAGGCTTCTGGCGTAGTACGCTTCGGCGCGCTTCCATTGACGGTGCTGGCGGAAGTATCTCCCCATGGCCAGATCGAGCCAACTCATGGCGCGTCGGTTCTGCTCCCGCTCGGCCCAGGCCATGCCCCGGTCATAATAGGCGGACGCCGCCGTCTCGTCCCATACCGTCGGTTGATCTTCTTCTTCAACGCTCAACCAGTAGGTTCCATACTGATCGGCGTTGAGGCCACAGATGACGATCGTATACCGCCCGGATACCGGTAGTGTAGTAGAAATTCGGGCATTAAAAAATCCCCCACTATCGTCGCTCCAGGCGATCTCCTGGCCCGTGGGACTGATGAGGATGAGATAGGGGTCGAATTCGTAGGACTGAGCGGTGATGGTGACCGCCTGACCGGCTCGGGCATCCAACGCCCAGTACTGCTCGCGGCCATAGGGGGCGTTTCTCCGAATGGGATTGGTTTGGTGAAGGACTTGTCGATGGCGTTGGCCGAAGCGGGCCTGGTGATAAATGGGCAACAGGCGGCAACCAAACGGATCAGAGGCCAGCAGTAATCCCACCAGGCTCACGATGGTGAGGCCAGACCTCCAACCTTTGGGCCTCGCCGGGGAACGCGCCAGCCACTGAGATGGCCGTTTGTAGTCTTCGCTCACCGCCTTCGACCTCCTTGCTGCGCTCACCGCTGATGCTAAAACAATAACAAATGTCACCGGGAATCGCAACTACTCGCTGATGACGGGATACATCGATCGGGAGTTGGCGGGTTCTGAGCAACTCCCAAGCGTTGGGGGGAAAGCCAGTTCGGGAGCGTGGGAGAGGAAGCCCCGCCGCTGGCCGGCGAAGAGGCGTCAATTGAAAGCGAGTCGGGGAAGTCTCCCATGGCTTGGAGGGCCACACCCAAAGGATGAGAATGGCCTGTTGGAAGATCTTGGCGTTCTCTGCGCCTTGGCGGTGATGTTCGAGCGGGCCTCCCCTGGGAAGCTCCGCCGTTGGCCCCAACGGAGCCCTACCTCGCCGCGAAGCCCCGCCGCCTGAAGACTGGTCCCCCAGCGCCCTCCGAGTGGTCTGGGAGCAGGAGCGGCCAATAATCTCTTCTCATCGGTGATCCCCCCAGAGATGTTAAATGGGCGAAAAAACGCCGGTTGATTGTCTCCCGAGTGTATGATATTCTACCTTTGCTTTTCATCGAGCTCGAGGCACGAAAAGTGAGCAGGTCGCAAAAGAGTGGGTTGGGCCCAATCAGGACGCTATCCCCCTCTGAATCCGAATCTCACATGACGCAATACAAGGCAGAGCGGCTCTCTCGTCAACGACTTCATGCCCTGCTCGCATCTGCCCAAGCGGGCGATGCTGAGGCACGAGAGCAAATTTTTTTATTTTTACACACAAGATTTTTAGCCCTCGCGAAACTAAGAGTCATGGAGGAGGATGCGCGGGAGATCGTGCAGGAGACGTTGATCGTGGTTGATCGACATTTATCCAGGTTCGAGACCGTAGAACACATGATTGCTTTCACCGATGGGGTGTTGCGCAATAAGATCGGAAATTTCTATCGAACGCGCGATCGTCGAGGGCAACATTGGATTGATTGGGACAAAGCCCCCGAGCCGGTGTATTACATGGATGGAGAGCTTGACGCCAAGGAATTAGAGCGCATCCTCTTGGCCGCCATCGACGAGGTGGGAAAGAGGAGCGCAGCCTGTCGAGCGATTCTGTTAGGGCTCTATGAAGGGGCAACCGCCGACGAACTCTGTGCGCGACTGGGATTCACCAAGACGCGGATGGATGAGCACGTCTTTCGTTGTCGAAGGACGCTCCGTCGCATTTTAAGGCGTCAATTTGGATTGCGCGTATGAGCGGTCGAACATCGGCGCAAGTGAACCGGGCATCGTCCCCATGGTCGGTGAAGGCAGGGTCGGTCTCCTGCCGTGGCCCTTCGTCTTCTTCACTGTGCATCGGAGGAATGGGAGAGCGATGAAATGTACAAATCCTCATATTGGACGATTGATCACGCGCTATGAGTTTGGCGCACTGGATGAATCCGAGCGAGCGATTTTTCTCGACCATCTCATCGAGTGTGTGTACTGTCATAATGAAGTCTACGCCATGCGACCATTCATGGAGGTGCTCCGAGAGCACCGACGAGAGGCGCGACGCCGAATGGTCCACGAGGAGGCGTCCGCGCCGTCACCCCTGGCTCAAAGTCCACCGTCTCCATGGTTCAGAAGATCTCTGCTGGTGGCCGCATCGGTGCTGGTTGTGATATGCCTGAGTCTGGTGGCCGTTTATCTCATGCGGCTGCGCTCGGCGCCGGAAATGGTGACTCAGCCTCGCGACGTCAGACCGGAGAGCGAAATCGCCCGGACCTCTCCCTGGTCTGAGATGGTGATTCCCAAAGCCCCGTATCAGCCGCCGGAGCAACCGGGCCGGCTGCGTGGCGAGGGCCGTGGGAGCCCATTCCAGCGCGCCATGGCCGCCTATCGGCAAAATGACTTTGCCGCCGCCGCTCAACAATTGGAGGCCGTCACCCGGTTGAATCCAAGTCACGCTCCTGCCTATTTCTACTGGGGCGTCTCTTTACTCTTAGCCGACCGAAGCCGGGAGGCGATCTTCCCTCTCAAACGAGCGATTCGACTGGGCAATGGAACACTGCGCGAGCAGAGCCATTATTATCTGGCTCTGGCGTACCTGAAAACCGATCGGCCGCGCCGAGCTCTACAGGAACTGGATGAGGTCGTCGCCCTGGACGGAACGTACCGAGGGGCGGCCGAAAGGCTGCGGGAACGGGTCCGTCAGTGGCTCAACCGTGATTGAGAGTTGCGCTATTTCCGGTGTTCGGTGATGCCCGGTTGGGCATCTCGTACGGTGTCCGACCAGCGCCCCTTCGGCGACTTTCTTTTCACATATGGTGCTTCCTCCGCCCATGCCTGGGAGATCGTGATCTCCTTCGAAAGGCACCGCCGAGGCGCAGAGAACGCCAAGATCCTCCAACAGACTCTGGTCATTCTCCCGATGTAGCTCGGCGCGCGCCATGGGCGACTCCTTGGAAAATCACCACTGATTGCTCAGAGGGACCCAGATTCTTTTCTTCATCTGTGATCATCGGTGAAATCTGTGGCTTGATTTGCATCCCTGAGATGTGGCTCGGGTGCGCCATGGGCGACTCCTTCGAAAATGCAGTGCAAGCCATTGGCTTGCGTTACACCCTCCGGACGTCCATTCCCATCCTTTCGGTGTGCCTCCCAGGCCATGGGAAGCCCCCTCGACTCGCTCTCAATAGACCCTTCCCACCGACCGGCCACGAGGCTTCCCGGGTTTCAGAACCCGTCTCTCAGGCTCGGCAGCCAATTAGAAGAATACATTGACTTCGATTGGCGCGCCGGGGCATATGGCCCATTGGAGCATCTTGACGAAGAGGGGAGGTCTTGACTATCTTTAATGAGCGCAAGGGCGCACCCGTAGCTCAGTTGGATAGAGCGTCGGTCTACGAAACCGAAGGTCGGGTGTTCGAGCCACCCCGGGTGCGCCATTTCATTCTAATAAGTCAGTGTAATACCCCCATAGCGTAGAGGCGAGAAATCGGTCGGCACCCACGGCCTCGCCATCATGTTCCACTTCCACTGCTTCTGCCAACGTAAGAACCCGCTCTACTGCCTCGGCCAGTTCAGGTCCGTCAGCTCCCTTTGTGGTTGACATCTCAGGGGATCATCGGTATATTCCACAGACGTGTGTTGAGCGCGAGTATTATCTGGAGAGCGGAAATCCGCTCTCCTTCTTTTTATGATTCCGTCGCCGCGAACGCGTGGGAAGTCGCCTGGGGTTGGAGAGTCCCACGGCGAGAATGGAAATGATTCCCCGATGAACTCGCCCATAACGACAAAGACCACACCAAAGAATGCTGCCATTTTACCCTCTTTTGCTCCTCCAAATTCTCGGTATAATGGAGGACTACTGCGAACCTGAGGAGGTCATCAATGGCCATCTTTTCGCCACAGACGGTGAAGGCAATTAGATCTCGTTTCTGGTATGTTGCCGAAGATAGTGGCGGCCGGTCGAGGATTTTCTTCGACAATGCCGCTGGCAGCCTCGTGCTCAAGCGAGCCCACGCGGTGATTGAGCAATACGCCCGCCTCAGTTCTTATGGTGGGGGGTACTTCCCCGATGCCTCGGTCGTCGACCATCTCATGGAACGTGCCCGGCAGAGTGTGGCCACGCTGTTGAATGCCCCATCGCCGGCGTCCATATTCACTGGAGAGTCGGCCACTGCCGTGCTCAAGCGACTCGCCGAAGCCATCCTCCCTTCACTCCCCGATGGGAGCACTCTTATCGTTTCAGCGACCGACCACAATGCTAACATCGATCCCTGGCGCAGAATGGCCGAACAACTGGCCAGCAAGCGATTCGACGTTAAACAGGTGACCTTCAGTCCCACTACGGGTACGGCTGACCTCGACCACCTGGAGTCGCTCCTCGACGAGCACGTGGGCCTCGTGGCCGTCTCGCACGCCTCTAATGTGTTAGGCGCCGAAAATCCCATCGTCGAGATTCGTCATCTCCTCGATCAGAAAGCTCCCGAAGCTCTCCTCATCGTTGACGGCGTTCATTTCATTCCTCATGGTCCTGCTGACGTGCAAGCTCTGGGCGTCGATGCCTACGTTTTCTCCAGCTATAAGATCTTCGCCCAACGAGGCACCTGCTTCGCGTATGCCAGCGATCGGGTTCTGCGACTGCCTCACTACAGATTGACTCCCGCCCCTGACGCTCCACCGGAGAGTTGGGAATGGGGCTTTCGTAATCCCGCCGATCTGGCGCCGATCGCCGAGGTCGTCCAATATCTGGCCTGGCTCGGCCAGCGGTGTTTCCCATCGGCGTCGACCGAAGATCGTCGAGATCTCCAACAGTGCGTGCGACGTGGACAAACGGCTATCCGCCAGTACGAACACGAACTCGTCCGGGCGATGCTCGACGGCGTTGGCCATACACCAGGATTACTGGCCATTGATGGGATCACCGTCTATGGCGCGCAACATCCGACCACCATCCATCTGAAAGAACCGACCTTCTCGTTCAACATCAAAGGCTTGCCGAGCGACAATGTGGAAAAGATCCTATGGGACCAGTATCGTATCGCCGTGCGCGCCGGCGATCATTATGCACGAGAGACGCTCAACCACCTCGGCATCACCGACTGCGTGCGTGCTTCCTTGGCGCATTACAATACTATTGAGGAAGTCGAAAAATTCCTCATGGCCGTCCAGCAGATCGCCCGCCACGAGCACCGTCGCCGGTGACGCTGGTTTCGCCCCCAACGCGGAGAAAGCGTCACAGAGGATCTCGCTCTCAAGAGCGCTTGTCTCTCTTCATGATGAGGCTGCCCCCCTTCGGGGCTGGGCTATGGGTTGTTGCCCCTCATGAGGCTGAACGCAAGCCGGGAGAATATGAAGACCTCGCCTATTTCTGCAGGCGTCTCTCTCGAAAGAGAACTTGACAGCCGCAAGAATTTACAGTATAAGGAAAGGGAGTCGGCAAGTTGATAGCGGGTTCCTCAGAGAGCAGCATTATGTCCCGATGAAGAGGCATTCAGAGTCGAAGCGCGATGTAGTGATGGGCCGACTCGCTCAAGGACATGGAGTCGACGGTACGCGACGTACCCGGTGATGGATCCACTGGGATAATGAACGAGGGGAAAACAAGCCGCGTTGGGACCGGATGAAATACACGAATCATCTTGATGAAGGAGGGCTACAACCATGCAAAAGGTGGGAAGCTGGGCGTTCATCATTGGCGTGATCATCGCCATCGTGGCTGGCGTCATTACCTTGAAGCCGTGGCTCACCAGCGTGCTGATCATTCTCGGGCTCATTGTGGGATTCCTGAACATCACTGCAGCGGAAACGACCTCATTTCTCTTGGCCGTCATTTCACTGGTCATTATCGCCGGATTTGGGGCAGATGTTCTGAAAGAGATGGCCATCGTTGGAGATCGACTCAGCCGTATTTTTTCGGCGCTCCTGGTATTCCTCATTCCGGCGGGGATCGTGGTTGCTCTGAAGTCGATTTACGCTGTGGCCAAGGAAAAGTAGCGAGGCCTCTCGTCATTGACCAATGATGATGTGATGAGAGCGTCGTCCCGCCAGGGCAGGATCACTCATGGATGACCTTCGTCGTTGCCCTGCCGGGTCTGAAGGAGATTTTTCTCTTCATCGGGTCTCTGGCGCGTCATCCCGGCGAGTTTCCCCCTCATAGCGTGAGCTGACAGCCACCTTCTCCAACGAGTCCTCTCTCACCCCTGCAGTCTCCCCGGCCACAGGCGGCTCCCCGGGAGACTATCTTTCATCCCTTGACCAGCCTCCGAGAGTACCCTTAGAATGACCACTCCAAATGGTTACGCAGCCCGGATAGAGAAAACCCAGTCGCGGAGGATACCCCAATGACAAAAGCTCGTCAATTGGTAGTCATACTGGGATGCTCGTTACTGATTGCTGGTTTCCATCTCCCACGACCCGAATCTAATGCCTCGTTCATGCAAATGGACTGGAGTGGGGCGGTGGGTACGGGTTCCGTCTATAAGTTGGAATCCACAACATCCAATCGCACCATGGAGTTCGAGATCGGCGTGGCCGGTAAGGAACGCATCGAGGATCAGGACGGATACTGGCTGGAACTCACAACCCATACCGGTCAAGGACCGATGACCATCAAGGTCTTATGGCTTGGTCAGGAGTTGAAGCGACTGATTATGCAACGGGGCAATAATGATCCCATGGAGATGCCCGCCCAATTCCTTCAGCAGATGGCGAGGACGATGCCTCAACTCCAACAACTTCAATATACCCGGGACACGCTCAAAATGAAGGCCAAACTCATCGGTCGAGAGACGGTGACCGTCCCGGCGGGCACCTTCGAATGCGATCATTATCAGCAACTCACCGAAGGAAAAACGCTCGATGTTTGGATCTCAACGGACGTGAAACCGACGGGATTGGTTAAGATGACGCGCCCGGACTTCACGATGGAACTCATTCGAACCGTCAGCGGTTATAAGAGCAAAATCACCAAGGCGCCGCGGAAGATGATGTGATCGCCCGGCGGCTTTTGGATCAACACATAGGACCGATCGCGGCCGATACGATGGGTCTTCTGATCCACCACCATCTTGAGCGCTCACGAATTCGTCGAGCGGATCTAAGAGCGACATGAGTCGCGGTTATCCGTGGGCGCTATGATGATCGCCTCTATCGGGCAATGATGAAAACTCCCCCGTCGGATTGATGTTGCGGGCAAGCCGCGCTCTCAATTGGCCGACACTTCCCGCAGGCGAATCAGACAGTCACAGTTCCCTTCAGCGAACACGAACGTCCCGCTGGCCGGTGAAATGCCACTTCCGTTGAGGATGAACAATCCTCCGATGGGATCGCCGTTGATGTCAAAGATATTGGGCGAGCCGATGATCATCGCCTCCGAGGCGAGAAGCGAGGCATCGCCTTGCCCTCCGCCGGCATTCCGTATGACGATGACGCCATCATCGGTCTGGCCCGTACCGAAAGCATTGGTCAGATAGATGGTCCCATCCGGATCGATCCCTCCGGCATTAGGGCCGATATCGGGAGCACCGATGTCCGCTTCGATATCCGTGGCGGCAACGAGCAGGGAGACGGCTCCCGTGGCCACATCGATCTCCAGGAGATCGTCCGACGACGCGGCCGCCGCGCTATTGGCCAAAACGAGATGTCCATTGGGAAGAAAACCGATGACGCGAAAGGCCAGGGGATCATCCGGGCCGAGAAGTTGACGAAAAGCGTCCTCGGAGACCAATGTTTCGGCCGGCGTCTTCCCTCCATCGGGAGCATCCACGCTGACCGTGGCCACGGTATCGCCGTTGACGGCTCCGAAACGCTCTTCCAACACGAGATAGATCGTCCGCCCGCGGACGGCCATGGCGGCGATCCCCTCGACGGACGTCACACCCGCCGGGCCATCCCGTCCCGCCAACAGCACAATGGTCTTCTCTTCCGGATCGACGCGGAATACATATCCGGTCTCGTCCCTTCCATCGCTGGCGATGATGATGTCTCCATCCTCATCTACGCCCAGGGCCTGGATCGTGAGCTCTGCCGGCCGTCCTCTGAAGCGCCCGTTGACTTCGTCGACCTTGTCCTTCAGCGCCTCGGTGTCGGTCACCAATGTGAACGTTGGCGGATCGGTGGATACATCGATGAGGTAGACGCGCTCCACCATATCGTCCGACGAATCGGTGATCACCAGGCGGCTGTCCCCGGCGAAGGCGACCTCGTCCGGTGCCGCCCGATCACTGCCATTGGCATCGGCAATCTGGCGCGCTGTCACCACTTGATCGATGATCACGCCTTGAGCCCAAACTCCGGCGCCGAACAAGACGAGTCCACAGATCACACACACGATGATTGATTTCATCATAGATATCCTCCCCATAAGATTGGCCTCCATGTGTGAGCGTATTCTATAAGCGAACGTCGCGAATCTCAAGCCACACCGACCCAAGGGCTGGACTCCTCACCAGAGGATTGATCGTTCTCGAACACAGAGCACACCAGAGGGGAGGAAAGAAAGGGTGGCCGAGTCCGGTCATCGTTCGTACAATTAGTCGGTGCGACGGGATATCTTTTGTTCCAATGAGGAATGATGATGATTGACCGTGCATCTTTACCTTTCGCCGGGTGCTTTACGCTCGACCCCGAGCGGCGCCGTCGCGGGCGTCTCGTCTTCGTAGGGCTGCCGAGCGACGGCCAATCATCGTATCGCCGGGGCTGCGCTGCTGGACCCGAGCGAGTGCGGCGAGCCTATGATGGGCGCAGCTACCATGCCACCACGGAACTGGGCGTGAACCTGGCCGGCCAGATCGTCGATCTCGGCGATTGGGCGCCTCAGGGGACGTGGGCCGAGACGAAGGAGTCATACCGCCATCGCGCCGCGGCCCTGTTCCGAGCCGGACGCATCCCGTTCTTCGTGGGTGGCGATCACGCCGTGACCGTGCCGATCGTCGAGGCGCTGGCTGTGCTCGGGCAACCGGTTCACCTGGTGCAAATCGACGCTCACCCCGACCTCTATCCCCAGTTCGATGGAGATCCGTACTCTCACGCCTGTGTGGCGGCGCGGTTCCTAGAGATGGAACATATCGCGTCGGTGACGCAGATCGGCATCCGCACGCTCAATCACGTTCAGGCCGAGCAGGCGGCACGTTTCGCCTCCCGACTGGAGATTCAACGGGCGCGTGACTGCCACGGCTCCCTGAGACACCCTCAGCACCTTCAACAGGAGGCATTAGTCTATATGACGATTGATCTGGACGGATTCGATCCAGCGTTCGCCCCGGGCGTCTCTCACCCGGTCCCCGGCGGACTGACATCCCGCCAGGTGCTCGACTTCATTCAGGGAGCGAGGTGGAAACTGGTAGGTATGGATGTGGTGGAGTTGAACCCCGACCTCGATGTCCGCGATCAGACGGCCATTCTCGCCGCCAGACTGCTACACGAAGGAATGGGATATGCCGTGGCGCACGATGACCAGCGCTCATGAGAACTATGAAGAGGCGGTTCATTCCCCGAACATGCCCTGGTCAGGATCGGATTTTCAAGCCCCGTCGATGATGAACCCGTCGGGAACGCGCAGAATCTCGTCTCCGGTGACGACTTCGACCGTCCTCGGTCCCGCGGCCTGAGCATGAACGGAAATATTGACGGTGAGCGTCTCTTCATCGATCACCGTCACCCTCTCGATGTCTACTCCTTCCCCAAACGAGATCGTCGTCAGTTCCGGCGAGAAATGACTATTCCGAGCGTTGATCAAAAGGCGCGCCGTCCGACCGGCTCGCGCCCGGTTCGGCGTGATGCCAATAAGGGTGGGCGCCTCATCGACGACGGCATCCCCGGCCAACCACACGGTGGCGTTCAAGAACAACTCCCGATTACTTCCCGCCGGATCGCGCCACCCGTCGAACAACCGATCGCTGGTATCACCCGTCCCATCATCGGCTGGCGAGCTATCCCCGATGGCGAACAGGCGTCCCCTGCCCCATCGACAGAGGGCGGCGAACACGCCCGATCGACCCTGGGGAGAGAACCCTCGTCGAAAGAGCACACCTCGAACCGTGGGATTCACATCCGGATCGATGATCATATCGGCGCCCGATCGAATGATCGAACCGCGCACCGATCCGAACGGGCCGTTGAGAACGGCATCCACATCGGGATCGTTCACATCGCCTTTCACATCGGGATCCTCATGCCGGATGGTCTCGCGATTGAACCACAGCCCCAACTGACCTCGCGGGGCGCCGGTTTCGCGAAATAAAGCGTTCCAGATTTCTGGTGGATCGGCGCCATCATTATTGCGATCGGCACCTGCGTGATTGGCGATGATGAATAATCCCCCTCCATTGTGGACGAACTCCAGAATGGCACGACGTTCCGCCGGAGTGAACGCGATGTTGGGCTCGCAAACGACGAACACATGATACTTGGAGAGATCCTGGGGATTGGTGGGATCGAGGAAGGTAATCCGACCACTGGACGGCAAAGAATTGACGTCGGCGACACCTCGACGCACCAGTTCCACCCCCCAGGAGGAAAGCGCTCCATCCCAATCCGTTTCTCCCTGCGGGTTCCTGGGCAGCGGGACGATGGGCGTGATCCGTCCAGGATCGCGTCCTACCGCATCGACCACCCAATCGGCGTTCCCCGCCGTTTCGGCTTTCGTGTTGTCGAAGAGCACGTAAATGGGCCGCTCGGGCATCTCCGCCGGAGAAGCCCTCGATCGATCTCGAGCCAGCTCGGAACATCCGGTGAGGAGGGCCAGAATGAGAAGACCCGTCCAGCCTTTCCGTCCGCGCTCACCCATCAAACGGTATGGGTTCAACACGCTGTTCACTCTCTCGCATCCTGCCAATATTCGGCCCATCTTCGATTCACCTTGTTGATGATCTCCTCGTCCATCTCCAGAGGCAAAGGATATCCCGGTTTCCAGGTGGCATCAATGGCGATGCGCCCTCCATATACCGGGCGAGCGCCAATGAAACGCATCGTCTCGAACATCATATCGCGCGCCGGATCGAAGCGGGTGAAGATACCCCAGAGCAGATTTTCCTCATCCTCCACATCCACATCGGCACTGACAGCTACGATGAACTTGACCGGTCCCAGATCCCTTCGCTTGAGCAATCCGGCGAGCACCTCCCGTGGTTCGCGCTCTACACCGATGACCAGGAATCCCCCATCGAGCAGTTTGTATGTCCTGATGCGAGCATCGAGCGCCCGGAGGTCTCCCACCGCGCGTGGCGGTTCGTCGCGCGTGACGAACTCACCCGTGGCATCCATGATGAGCTTGCTCCCCACGTGCATGGTGAACGACGTGAAATCCAGCGTATCCAGAGGGGCGATGGGCAGAAGAAGCATGTGCTCCTCCGGGTTGAAGCGAAACCATAGCTCCCGTAACAGTGCCGTGAACGAGGCTGGATTCACATCTTCGCCAACGAGAACCATCACTTTGGTGAGTGAGAGTTGGCCCGTGCCGAGCAGCGAAAGCGCCGTCTTGAGGACCTCCTTGGGGTGTCGCTCCTTGAGCGAGACGCCGAGCAAGTTATGAAAACCCGCGCCCACGTAAGCATGAAGGTCGACGATATTGGGGTTCACCAGCTTGATGAGTGGCCCAATCATCGCTCCCGCCGCCAGCCCCATATACTTGTCCTCTTGGGGAGGTTTGCCCACCACGGTGGCCGGATAAAGGGCATGACGTCGGCGCGTGATGCAACGGATGCGGAACACGGGAAATTCGGCCGCTTCCGAATAGTGACCGAAGTGATCTCCAAACGGTCCTTCCAACCGCCGCTCTCCGGGCGGGACGATGCCTTCCAGGATGAATTCGGCCTCGGCCGGAACGAGCATATTGATCGTCCGTCCTCGAACCATCGGCGTGGCCGCGCCGCGCAAGAACCCGGCGAACGCGATTTCGTCGACATCTTCGGGTAGTGGCAGGACCGAACAGAGCATGAGAAGGGGATCGCCTCCCAGGACGACGGCCACCTCCAGCGGCTGACCGCGCCGCTCCGCCTCGTAATAGTGACCGCGCCCTCCTTTCATGCTCTGCCAGTGCATACCGGTCATGTCTTTGCTATAGACGTGGAGTCGGTAGATGGCCAGATTCCGTCGACCCGATACCGGATCTTGCGTCAACACAGTACCAAACGTGATGAACCGTCCACCATCCCGCGGCCAGCATTTGAGGATGGGCAACTGCGTGAGATCGGGCGCGTGGACGATTTCCTGCACCGGCGCAGAAGAGACGACTCGCGGGCGCATGAACAGACTCCGCCACAACAGGCGACGCGCTCTCCAGAGGCCCTTCAGAGAGGGTGGATTGAGGTCCTGCACTGTCCGGATGAGTTCCTCGCCGATCTCTTCAGGATGTCGTCCGAGCGCCAGTTCGATGCGTTTCATCGAGCCGAACAGATTCATCACCAGAGGGAAGTCTGACCCTCGTGGGCGCTCGAATAACACGGCCGGTCCTCCCTGGCGCACGACCCGCTGAACGATCTCCGAGACCTCCAGCACGGGATCCACTTCGACTTTCACTCGTTTGAGCTCGCCGATGCGCTCCAGCTCAGTGACGAACTGGTGAAGATTGCGAAACGGCCACTGGCGACTCTGAGGTTTCATCGGCATAGCCCTTACGAGGCGGGGATTATATCAGACGAAGTCCCCATGCCAAAACGACGAGGGTTCTCCTCATCATTTCCGCCGGAACCGAAACTCTCTTCGGACGATAGGCCATCTCCCTCAAAGGACATTCCGGATCGAGCTGTACATGCTTTCTGTCGAGCTCCCATTGGAGAAGAACTGACGAACGCCGTTGATTGGTGCGGTCATCACGGAAGTGACTCATGGCCTTGCCAGCCATACCGAGAGGATGAAAATGCGTAGCGCAAGCTGCCAGCGTGCGCCACACTTTACTTTCGAGAGAGGCGACTTTGCTCAGACGCCTTTATGGAGCTTCTCCAGGCTCCTCATCGCTAAATGGGTACCCTGGCTATCGATCCGCACCTTGTGGGAGCCGCCGGGGGCCGTGTATACTGTTAAGGCATACCAGTGTGAGAGGGTTGATCATGAGCGTCACCAAGACCCGCATGACCATTGATGACTTGATGAAGATCGCCGACCGACCCGGGAAGCGGGAGTTGGTGGATGGAGAGATCATTGAAATGGGCATCGCCAAACCACGACAAGGACGCATCGTTGGTAATGTTTTTGCGGAACTGAAGCAATGGGCGAAAACGACGGGACGGGGTGAAGTCTACGTTGAAACCGGGTTTCGAATCGGCGAGAACCTGCGCGTGCCGGATGTCGCCGTCGTGGCCGTTGAACGCATTCCCGAAGAAGGCGAACCCGATCAATACTGGCCGTTCGCGCCCGACGTGGCCGTGGAAGTCATCTCTCCCACCGACGACTATGAAGCCGTGCTCGCCAAGACGAAAGAGTACCTTCAGGCGGGGACGCGTCAGGTCTGGCTCATCTCCCCCACGGCGCGAACGGTGACCGTGTACCGCTCGCTCACCGATGTACGGGTATTCGGCCCGGATGATGAGCTTCAGGGCGGCGAGGAACTGGCGGGCTTCCGCTGTCCGGTAGCCGATCTGTTCGCCATGGCCGGACGAAGTGCTTCTCGACCTACGCCTCATGACACCTGATCGAGCACCCTCTGATAATCTCCTCGCTCAACCCACTTGAGGATTTCGGACACGCGCCAAACGGGAAATGGATGAGCACTCTGTGCGGCAGCCAGTAGCGTCCATACTTTATCCAGGACGTGTTCATCGTAACTCTCATCGAACGCTCGAGCTTGAGCAATGAACGCTTCGTAATTGATCGAGGAAGCGAGCGTTCCTCCAGCCATTTTCATGAGCGCCGTTTGCACCGGCCGAGGATCTTGCACGACGAGAAGGGCGGCCCGGTCGGCGCTCAGCTCAGACTTATGATACCAATTGAGCAGAGCGGCCTGGACGGTCATCGACAACAGCGTCGAGATGCCCGCGGTGATGGGACTGGCCATGAGGGCGTAGCGCGTGAGGAGGACCAGGATGATGGCCGCCGCCCGGTAGAGCATATGTTGAGAGTGCACGTGTCCCGCCTCATGGGCGATGATGGAGAGCAACTCTTCGTCGGTCAATCGTTCGACAAGAAGCGAGTTCACTACGATGAATGGCTTCTCCAGTCCACTGGAGAAAGCATTGAATCCCAGTCCTCCCTCGAATGGATCTGAAACGCTGATGAACAGATCGGGCGTTTCAATACCCAGTGTCTTGGCGGCGATCTCCAATTTGGCGTGGAGGTGGGGATATTGACGCTCGCTCACTTTCACGCAACTGGCCATGAACACGACGCGGAAATACCTTTCATAGGTGAGCGAGAGAAACTTCTTGAGAATGGGATCAATCCCCGGTATGGCCTTCAGAGCGGCCAACGCCTGACTGTCCAATGGATGCACATAAACGTGAGGATCGAGCGAGCGAAATTTTTTATGGGGGGCATCGGATAACTCCAATCGACATCGCCCACAGATGGGGATACCCTCTGGCCGTGGCTCCACCTGATTCAACTGGCCGCAATAGCGACAACGGATGGTCTGTCGTTGGTTCACATGCCTTCCTCCAATACGGCCGCCGCCGGCGCGTGGATGAGCGGTGCGACCGGTTAGTGTCGGAAATGACGGATGCCGGTGAAGACCATCGCCACACCATGCTCATTGGCGGCAGCGATCACTTCTTCGTCCCGAATCGACCCTCCCGGCTGAATGATGGCCGTCGCGCCGGCTTTGACCGCTTCATCCACCCCATCCCGGAAAGGAAAGAACGCATCGGATGCCACCACCGTCCCCTCCAGGGGCAAGACGGCTTTCATGGCGGCCAGTTTCACGGCATCCACGCGACTCATTTGACCGGCGCCCACGCCCACCAGTTGACCGGGACGGGCGAAGACGATGGCATTGGACTTCACGTGCTTACACACCGTCCAGGCGAATAACAGCCCCTTCATCTCCTCTTCTGTCGGCTGGCGCTCGCTGACCACCCTCACCTCTTCCCGACGCAGCTGATGCACATCGCGGGTCTGGAGCAACAGCCCACCAGTGATGCGCTTCCAATCCAATCCCTGGGGTACGCCATCCGTCTCTCCCATCCGCATCACGCGCACGTTCTTCTTTCGCGCCAATGCTTCCAGAGCGGCGCGATCGTAATCCGGAGCAATGATCGCTTCGACGAACATTTTGGTGATCTCGTTGGCCGTTTCCCCGTCCACCCGACGATTGAAGGCGATGATGCCTCCGAAAGCCGAGACGGGGTCGGTGGCCCGCGCTTTCGTATACGCCTCGAGTAACGTCTCAGCCGTGGCCACTCCGCAGGGATTGGTGTGTTTGATGATGGCACAAACCGGCTCTTCGAACTCGTTGGCCAAATTCCAAGCCGCATCCAGATCGAGAAAGTTGTTGAACGACAGCTCCTTCCCCTGAAGTTGCTCGGCAAAAGCTACTCCCACCGATTCGCCCGAGAGATGATAGAGAGCGGCCTGCTGATGGGGGTTCTCACCGTATCGCACATCCTGACGCTTGTGCAACGTGAGGCTATAGCGAGCCGGAAGCACCGACGGCTCGCCAACGGTCAGCCGCTTGCCGGTCTCATCGAGAACGAGTCGATTGGTGAAGAAATCGGCAATGGCTGCGTCATACTCGGCGGTGTGAGCGAACGCCTTTCGCGCCAGGGCAAGTCGGGTCGATAGACGGAGGCCTCCCTCCGATCGCCGCATCTCGTTCAATACCATTTGGTAGTCATTGGGATCGACGACCACGGCGACATCGTGGAAGTTCTTGGCTGCTGCCCGAATCAGCGTTGGGCCACCAATATCGATATTCTCGATGATGGCTTGAACCGTCGCCCCAGGATCAGCGATCGTCTGCACGAAAGGATAGAGGTTCACCACCACCATGTCGATCAATGGAATACCATGCTCGGCAACCTGCTGACGATGAGCCTGATTCTCCCTCACGGCCAGCAATCCCCCGTGAATGCGAGGATGAAGCGTCTTCACCCGACCATCCAAGATCTCGGGAAATCCCGTCACCTCTGAGACGTCGCGGACGGGGATCCCCTGTTGCTGCAAAACCCGCGCCGTTCCTCCGGTGGAGATGATCGCGACGCCCAATTGATGCAGCCCTTGGGCCAACTCTATCACGCCTCTCTTATCGTATACGCTGATCAGTGCCGATCGAATCTTTCGTTCCATATGCTCTCCCTGATCGGAAATCGAAGCGACATTATATCTCACCTCCTTGAGGATCGCACCAGCTTCCGGCGCGGCGAGGTCCCCTCATTTCATCCTTGGTCGACATCGGAGAAGATGCTATAATCGGCGAGGAAGTGCTACGGGGAGTCATAGCATGATCGAGACGGCTTTTGTTTCTATAGAAACATTCACCTCCGAGGAATTCGAACGGTTGATGGCCGACCTGCCGGCCAACGACCCCAACACCTACGAGTTGATCGATGGGAGGATCATCATGACCCCACCGGCGGGCTGGCCGCATGGAAGATACGAAGCACATATCGTCAGTAAACTCGCTCAATTCGTGGAATCGTGCAATCTCGGGCTGGTCTTTGGCTCCAGCCAGGGATTTCGCCTGACCGAGAAAGATACGGTAGCCCCCGATGCCGCCTATGTGTCCAACCAACGGTGGGCGGAAAGTCCTTCTCCCGTGGTCGGAAAGCCCCTTCGGGTCATCCCCAATCTGGTCGTGGAGATTCTTTCGCCGACGACGGCCAAGAACGATCTGGAAGATAAACGGGCACTCTATGAGCGTTGCGGCATCGACGAGTACTGGATCGTTGATCCTCAGAAACCCAGCATCACCATCCTGGCCCTCAAGGGCGGTCAATACGAGGAGATGGACGCCGCGCGTGGCCACGGGCGGGTTCACTCACGCATCCTGCCGGGATTCTCCGTGGCTCTTGAAGAGATCGCTCCCTCAACCTGATTCACCGGACAAGATATCCTCTGCGGCGCGCGTCCACCCGCACTCCCTTTCTCTTCACTGTGACGCGTACGCGATGGAATCCGGGATGCGCATCTCCCGGTGGATAGAATCCCAAGTAATATTGATGCCGGAGATCATCGATGACGGCTTGGAAAACGGGCCTCAAGTCCACCACCGCTCGGGGATTGAGAGCTTCTTCGACCGTCCCCACGCGAAAGAACTTCCCCCCCGTCTCCTCGGCCACCTCTATGAACCCCTTGGTTGGACGTCGCGCCTTTAACCGACCGCCGGAGGGCGAGTACAGTGGAATCCACACGGAATAGACGGCGATGCCCTCGCGCTGAGCCGCCCGCGCACACGCACGGTAATCGGTCTCGCTCGCCGTATCGAGGCCATCGGAGATGATGACGACGATCCGCCGGAGGTCCGCATCAGGAAGGGCGCTCAATCGTTTGATGGCGAAGCAAAGAGCATCAAAAATAGCTGTGTTCCCCCCGATGCGCCGTCGCCGCAAAAATGTACGCAGAGCCTCATCCTTGTCGACGGTGAAGTCGAGCAACACCTCGGGCCGCTGATGGAAACTCACGATACTCACCATCGTACGATCTCCCAGCGCCGAGAGGAGACTGGCTACGGCCGATTGTTGCTCGTGGAGAATGGCGGCGATGCTGTGACTGGCATCGAGTAACAGGATCAGAGCCAATGGTCTGGAGAGATGCTCGGCCTCGGTCTCCGCGGAGAAGAACACGATGGGGCGCCGCCGTCCATCGTCGTACAATATGAAATCCTCCGCCCGGAGACCGCTCACGAACCGCCCTCGCCTATCGTAGACGCTCACGGGAACCAACACCAGGTCGGATCGCAGCACGACCTGATGGGAGCTGATGCCAGGCATCATCGTGACGAGGAGGAGCACCATGCCGACGAGGCATTTGCCGCAAACGCTTCCGAGAAACCGGTTGACAATCATCGCCATTTTCATAATAATATCCGATCGATTCATTGATCAGAAAGGATGATGGGATACGCGAGCGCACAGAGAATGACAGCGCCTATTCCCCGCCCGGGGAATGACGACTTCACCTGTGCCTTCTCCTTCCTTGCTTTCTTCACTTTCTTCACCGAGTTTCGCTTTAGCCCGTTTTAAAACGGGCAACGAGACGAACGTTTTCACGCCGACAACTTCATAAGATGCGATGGCCGAATCAAGGGAGTGATCTCTTGATGAAGCCGGTAGACCCGAATCGAAACTCACCATATGGATTGATTCCAAAACAAGGAGGACCGAGATGGCACCTCAACTGAAACTCGTCACCCGAGAGGCGAAAAAAGAGAAAACGCTCGTTCGCGTTGGCGACACAGTGATCGGAGGAGAAAAATTCATCATCATGGCAGGTCCCTGCGCCGTCGAGAATCGCGAGATGCTCCTGGAGATCGCCGACCGGTTGCATCGGCTCGGCGTCACCATCCTTCGAGGCGGCGCCTTCAAACCACGCACCTCCCCATACAGCTTCCAGGGGCTTCGGGAAGAAGGATTGAAGATCCTGGCCGAAGCGCGAGAGCGAACCGGCATGCCCGTGGTCACCGAAGTGCTCTCGGCCGATCAGGTGGATCTGGTGGCCGAGTACGCCGATATTCTGCAAATCGGGGCGCGCAATATGCAAAACTTCGAACTCCTGAAAGCCGTCGGCTCGATCGACAAACCGGTGCTTCTGAAACGGGGCATGGCCGCGACTCTGGAAGAATTCCTGGCAGCCGCAGAATATATTCTGGCCGGGGGCAACGAGCAGGTCATCCTCTGCGAACGAGGCATTCGCACCTTTTCCAACCACTCCCGATTCACGTTGGATTTGAGCTTGATTCCCGTGCTCAGGGATATGACGCATCTGCCTATCATCGTCGATCCCAGCCACGGTACGGGGAATCGTCGTTACGTCAGCCCTATGGCTCTGGCGGGCATTGCTGCCGGCGCTGACGGTCTCATGGTCGAAGTTCACCTCGATCCGGAGAAAGCCTTGTCCGATGGCCCACAGAGCCTGTACTTCAATCAGTTCGAAAAACTCCTTCGCGATCTGGAGGTCATCTCTCCCGTCGTCGGACGGCAACTGGATCTTTCCTACAAAATGCCCTCCGAAGCGACGTGGAAGCGAACGCGCCCCCTCAGGATTGCTTATCAAGGCGAGCCGGGGGCGTTCAGCGAGCGCGCCGTCTACCAGTATTTCGGTGAGACGGCTCATCCACAGTCGCTCGTCTCATTCCGCGACGTGTTTCAACAGGTGCAGACCCGCGAGTGCGATTACGGCGTGATTCCCATTGAAAACTCGCTCTCCGGGAGCATTCACGAGAACTATGATCTCCTGCTGGAGTATGACGTCGCCATCATCGGCGAGTTCAAGATGCGCATCGTGCACAACTTGATCGCTCATCCAGGTACGCGATTGGAGGACATTCGTCGCGTCTATGCCCACCCTCAAGCCGTGGCCCAATGCCGTCTGTTCCTCTCCCAGCATCCAGAATGGGAGATCATTCAGGTATACGATACCGCGGGCAGCGTCAAACACATCCGGGATCATCAACTGAAGGATGCCGCGGCCATCGCCAGCGCTCAGGCCGCCGAGAAGCTGGGCATGGCGATCCTGAAAGAGGGGATCGAATCCAATCCCCAGAACTACACGCGATTCCTCGTCATCTCTCCCGAGCATATCGTGAATGAAAAAGCCAATAAGACATCGCTCATCTACAGCACGCCCAATAAGCCCGGGGCCTTGTTCAGAACGCTACAGACGTTCGCCGAGAACAATTTGAACCTCGTCAAGCTGGAATCGCGGCCCCGTTCCGGTCGACCCTGGGAATACATGTTCTATGTGGACGTAGAAGGAAGTCTCTTCGATCCTGCGGTCAAGCGGACGATCGATGCGTTGCGCGGCATGACGGAGTTTCTCAAAGTACTCGGCTCTTATCCTGCTTCCGCCTGAGCAGCCTATCTGGCCGGAAGCTACGGCGTGAGGCGGATGATGCGGGCGCTCGGTACCCGTTGATCTCCGGCATGAATTTGACAGTGAATTCGCCCCTGCACTACTATTATGTCTCAGTGCAATGCCAATCCTGAGGGGGCAGAAATGCCATGGTCACCAAAGAGATGAAATCACATCTGGACATTGCGTTGGAGCGGTGGGAGGAGGAGACGCTCCATCCGGCGCTCCGGAAGAGACCGGAACGAATGCCAGAATTCACCACCGTATCACACCATCCGGTGAAGCGACTCTACACGCCACTGGATATCGCCGATATGGACTACGAGCGCGATATCGGGTTCCCCGGCGAGTACCCGTTCACCCGCGGCGTGTATCCAACCATGTATCGCGGTCGCCTTTGGACGATGCGGCAGTTCGCCGGATTCGGTACGGCGTTCGATACGAACCGGCGATTCAAGTATCTCCTGGAACAAGGACAAACCGGTCTTTCGGTCGCCTTTGATCTGCCCACGTTGATGGGCGTCGACTCCGATGACCCGGCGGCGGCGGGTGAAGTGGGCAAATGTGGCGTGGCCATCTCCAGTCTGGAAGACATGGAAGTATTGTTCGATGGAATTCCCCTGGATCAGGTCACCACGTCCATGACCATCAATGCCCCGGCGTCGGTCATTTTCGCCATGTATCTGGTGGTGGCCGAAAAACAAGGAGCCGATTGGAAGAAGATTTCCGGTACGATTCAAAACGACATCCTCAAAGAATACATCGCCCAGAAGGAATGGATTTATCCACCGCACCCATCGATGCGGCTGGTGGTGGATTCCATCATCTTTTGTACGAGAGAAGTGCCGCGGTGGCATCCCATCTCCATCTCCGGTTACCATATTCGCGAAGCCGGCTCGACGGCGCTCCAGGAACTGGCTTTCACCTTACGCGATGGGATTGAATATGTCCAAGCCGTGGTCGATGCCGGCTTAGACGTCGATGCCTTCGCCCCCCGGCTCTCTTTCTTCTTCAATTCCCATAACGACTTCTTCGAAGAGATCGCCAAATTCCGCGCCGCGCGACGGGTATGGGCCAAGGTCATGAGGGAACGATTCGGCGCTAAAGATCCCAGGTCCTGGATGTGCCGCTTCCACACTCAGACGGCCGGCTGCAGCCTCACGGCGCAACAACCCTACAACAACGTCGTCCGCACGGCCATTCAAGCTCTGGCTGCCGTCTTAGGAGGAACCCAGAGCCTCCACACGAATTCCCTGGATGAGGCGCTGGCCCTGCCTACCGAGCAAGCCGCTCAACTCGCTCTGCGGACACAGCAAATCATCGCCTACGAATCCGGCGTGACGAACACCATCGATCCGCTGGCCGGGAGTTACTTCGTGGAAACGTTGACCAATGAGATGGAACGGGGATGCTGGGATTATTTCGAAAAAATCGACGCCATGGGCGGCATGATCGCCGCCATCGAACGAGGATTCCCTCAACGGGAGATCCAGGAAGCCTCCTATCGATATCAGCAAGCTGTCGAGCGCGGTGAGAAGATCATCGTCGGCGTCAATAAGTTCGTCGTCGAAGAAGAAGAGGAAATCCCCATCCTGTACATCGACGATTCAGTGGCCGAAACACAGAGAGAGCGACTCCGGCAACTGCGCGCGCGACGCGATAACGCTAAGGTCGAACGAACGCTGGCTGCGCTGAAAGAGGCGGCACGAGGAACGGAAAACACCATGCCCTATATCCTGGAGTGCGTGCGGGCATACGCCACACTCGGCGAGATCTGCAATGCTCTGAAAGAAGTGTTCGGAACATATCAGGAACCGACATTTTGAATCTATGGCCGAACGAAAGATCCGCGTCTTGATCGCCAAACCCGGACTCGATGGGCATGACCGGGGCGCCAAGGTCATTGCTCGAGCGCTGCGCGATGCGGGCATGGAAGTCATTTACACCGGATTGCGGCAGACGCCGGAGCAGATCGTTCAGGCGGCGCTGCAAGAGGATGTCGATTGCATTGGATTGTCCATCCTTTCCGGAGCTCACATGGTCCTCGTCCCTCAGGTGATGAAGTTGCTTCACGAGAAAGGCCTGGACCATATCCTCGTCGTCGTCGGCGGCATCATTCCCGACGAAGACGTGCCCAAGCTGAAACAAGTGGGCGTGGCCGAAGTCTTTCCTCCGGGCACCCTGCTTGACGATATCATCCGCTTCATTCGAGAGCATGTCCGACAGCGCGCCTGAATATCGCCATCTCATGTTGGAGATGCATCCTCACTGGGCGGTGGTGCGCCTGCATCGTCCTCATGCTCTCAACACGTTGAGCATAGCCACATTGGAGGAATTGACGCGAGCCTTCGATGGGCTCGGACGACGTCCCGATATGCGGGCGGTCATTTTGACCGGAAGTGGCGAGGCGTTCGCGGCCGGAGCGGACATCCGCGAGGTCGCCGCTCTCAACGGGTTGGATGCCTTGGCCTTCGCCGAGCGGGGTCAGCGACTCTGTCGTCTCATCGAACGATGTCCATCGGTGGTCATCGCGGCCATCGATGGATACTGTTTCGGCGGTGGACTGGATGTGGCCATGGCGTGTCACCTCCGCTATGCATCGGCTCGCTCTCTGTTCGCTCATCCAGGGGCGCGGATCGGCATCATGACGGGATTTGGCGGGACGTGGCGATTGCCTCGGCTGGTCGGCAAGAGCCGAGCCCTGGAACTCTTTCTCACCGGAAAGCGCCTCACCGCTCAACAAGCCCTGGCTTGGGGATTAATTCATCGGGTCATCACTCAAGGATCGGTCGTTGAGGCGGCGAAAGAAACAGCCATGCGCCTCATCAATCGCTCCTCGTTCACTTCATGATCCCTCTCCCATCGCTTCCAGAGATTCGGGGCACCGACGGGATAGCCGTACAAATCAGGGAAACCCATCCGCGCCGAGAGAAATCGCCTTTTCAGCACCCACGATGAGAGAGAATCCGTATCCTGGAACCCATGCTCCAGGCCTTCTCATGACGTCTCTCCAGGATTCCCCACGTCCGATTCGCCTAACGGCGTGATCACCACGGATTGTATGTCCCCGTCGATTGTACTATAATGCGGCGGCGAGAGTGCGGCGGACGGGGAAACGCGATGGGAGAACATCGATCCATGCGATATCGCCTCCACGAATGTCGACGCTTTCGAGTCGCCGGGCGCGAAGTCCTTTTCCTCGTACCGAGTCATTCGATCTTCGCTCTCGATGAGCTGGCCGCCGAGATCGTCCACCTTCTGGAAGAGCGGGAGGCTCTATCGATCTCCGATATTCTCCGGCATCTCAATGGTCATCGATCATCGGCCGAGCCCATGGGCGCCATACGAGAACTCGTCTCCCTCGGCATTCTGCAGCCCGCCGCGCAGCCAATCAATCCACGCCCTCAACCTGCGCCGCCGGCGACGTTTCCTTTGCGAACGCTCGTCCTCAACGTGACCAATACCTGCAATCTCAGTTGTGGCTACTGCTACGAGTATGGCGAAGACCAATTGAGTCACTCGCCTCCCCGAGCTATGCCATGGGAGGTGGCCAAGCGCGCTGTGGATTTCCTGTTGGAGCATTCGGGGGAGAGCGATCGTGTGAGCCTCACTTTCTTCGGGGGCGAGCCGTTGCTCAATTTCAAGCTCATTCGACGGACGGTGAGCTATGCGGAGCAACGAGCCGCCGAACGGGGAAAGCGGATCGATTTCAGCCTCACCACCAATGCTACCCTGCTCACGCGCCGGGTCATCGATTTCCTCGCCGAACACCGTATTGGCGTGACGGTGAGTATCGATGGTCCTCGCGAATTGAACGACCGGCTCCGCGTCTTTCCCAGCGGGCGCGGGAGCTATGACGTCATCGCGCCGAAAATCGCCGATTTGCTGCGGCGTCATAAGACGCGACCGATTGGCGCCCGCGTGACCCTCACCTCGGCCGTTCGTGAGGTCGAGCGCATCTTCGATTATCTCATCGACCTCGGTTTTCAGGATGTGGGATTCGCGCCAGTGACCACAGCGGTGGGACGTGACTATGCGCTCTCAGAAGAAGCCCTCGCCGAAGTATTGAGACAATTCGAGACCCTGACCGAGCGATTCGTTGAAGCAGCATTGCGCGGATCGTATCTGGGATTTTCCAATCTCAGCGATCTCCTCTGGGAACTCCATCACGGCTTCAGCAAGAGTTATCCCTGCGGCGCCGGCCTCGGCTTGCTCGGCGTCTCACCTACCGGCGATCTGGCCCTCTGCCATCGGTTCATCGAATCCCCTCAACATCGACTGGGAACAGTGGAAACAGGCGTCGACGAGCGGCGGCGAGCAGCTTTCCTGAAAGCTGCTCATCTCTCGCGCAAGACCGATTGTCACACCTGTTGGGTGCGCGGTCTCTGCTCGGGCGGATGCCATCACGAAGCCTACGTCCGCTATGGCGATACGTTTCATCCCAATCTCCATTACTGCGACTGGATTCGCGCCTGGACGGAGATCGGGATTCGCGCCTACGTCCGTATCATGGAAGGCAATCCGGCATTCTTCGACCGGTTGGAAGGGAGGAAAAGTCCATGAAACACGTCCGAGCACTCAACCGAAAAGCGCGAAGGGCTGAACGGGGGATCGACGATCATGATGACGTGATGGCGATGCAGGAGCAACAGCCTCTTCCGCTCAGTTGCACCACGGTCTTCGATCCCGGCTGGGAGATCGATGCACTGGGCGGAATGGGATTACTCTGTCAGCCCATGGAACGCGATCTCTACGCCTGCTACAACGAATGCTGGTGGCCGGCGCAATTGCCCGATCAGATGGTCAATTATCCCGACTGGTCGGAAAAGTGCGCCAGCGCCGTGAAAGACTGGCGCCATTTGGATCTCGTCTTCCCGTAACACCAATGGTTGATGAGGACACCGGCCGCCGGTGAACGGGAGCGAACGAGACGTGACGCGTTACAGATGATCGAGTGGGCTATCCACATCCAGAATCCTCAAGCCGTGAGGGCGTGTGACGGCCATCTCCCCACTGTATCGCCGCAAGGCAATGGGATGGCCAGCGTCCATCGACTCGCTCTCCGACTCATCGACGAGTACTTCGATTCCCTCACCATTTCGCGCGTCTATTTCGGCAACGAATTCTGTCAACACTTGATCCCTTCGCTGGCCTCGGTGCGGGAAGCTTATGGTGCCGCCCGAGATCGGGGATGGGGATTCTCATTGCTCACTCCCTATGTGACGGATGAAGGTCTGAACAAACTGAGACCCCTTTTCGAATTCCTGGAAATCCAGGATGAGTCAGTGGAAGTCATCTTCAATGATTGGGGCGTCCTCCAGCAGCTCTCGTCGTTCCCCCACCTCAAACCGGTGCACGGGCGATTGCTCGACAAGCGATTGCGCGACCCGAGGATCACGGGTCTCTATAAGAGCGCGCCCATCTCCATCCGCACGGCCGTTCAACGATCCAACGTCACCACATCTCACTATCTCGCTCTGCTCCGCCGTTACGGTGTCGAGCTGGTCGAACTCGACAACGTGATGCAAGGGCTGGATATGGACTTCCGTAACACGCCTATCGGGGCCGCCCTCTACATTCCTTATGGGTTCGTCGCCACGGGCCGCGTGTGCATGATCGCTTCCTTGCATCAACCCCAACGGGAGCGATTCCGACCGGAGACCAGGTGCCACCACGAATGCCAACACTACGTCACCGTGTACACCTATACGCGCCCGTTCGGGGGGGATGGAGAACAGCGCTTTCTGCTGAAGGGAAACACGCACTTTTATGCTCACACCGAAGAGATGTTCCGGTTCGTCTTTTCCCGGTTCGAGCATCTGGGCATTCGTCGCTTCATCTATCAACCGGGATTACCGATGTGGCTATCATGAAGATTTTGACGCCCATCAATTCGCTTCAGGAAGTGGAGATGTTGGCCGAGAATGGAGCCGAGGAGTTCTATTGCGGCCTCGTCCCCGAGGAATGGCTACGACGATACGGGGGAGCACTATGGCTCAACCGGCGAAGTCCGAAAGGCGGGAACGTGCCAACGTTCGCCGAGTTGAATGCCTTGATTGCCGCCGCCCACCGGTATGGGATTCCGGTGTTCCTCACGCTGAACGCCCCAACCTATGCGCCGGAACAGATGCCACTGGTCATCGATCTGGCCCGACGACTCGTGGAAGAGGCCGAAGCCGACGCGCTCATCATTGCCGATCCGGGATTGCTCATGGCCCTCGTCGAGAGCGGTCTCGATGCTCCACTCCACGTGAGCTCTTTGGCGGCAACGCTCAATGGCCGGGCGATCGATTTTTTCCGCCAGTGGGGCGTGAAGCGCATCATCCTGCCCCGCAGCGTGACGCTCGACGAGATGCGCCGTCTGGCCGAAACGGCTCGAGGAACGGTAGAACTGGAAGCCTTCATTCTCAACGAAGGATGCGCTTTCGAAGAGGGATACTGCCCGACCAGCAAGCATCATTCGGTGGGCGCCTATTGCACCGGACTCGTGGCTATGGAGGCGAACTTCCTCACCGCTCGCGGCGAGGAGGTGCCGCCCGACAAGCGGGATGAGGTGGGCGCTTTGCTTCAGGATTACCATCGCTGGTTGTTCTTCGTGAACAATGCTGGATGTTCCCTCTCGCCCGAAGGCCTCCCTTACGGTCCCTGCGGCCTTTGTGCCATTCCCCAGATGCACCGGATGGGCATCGCTTCGTTGAAGATCGTCGGTCGGGAAGCCTCCTCGTGGCGCAAGCTGGCCAGCCTGCGTCTGGTCAAAGCCATCGTTGATCGCGTGCGCCAAGGTATACCTGCCGATGAGGTGAGAGCCTACGCCCAATCGCTGCGAACGCCGCGCGAGTATTGTCGATCGGGATTCATGTGCTATTACCGATGGTGGTGAGCCAAACGCTCAAAAGATACGCTCGACTGCTCGTTTACCTGAAGCCATATCGCCGGCGACTCGGCATCGTCCTGTTGTTGGCGTTGATCGGTACGGCAGTGAATCTGGCTTATCCCTACCTCAGCAAGATCCTCATCGATGACGCCTTGTTGGGACGACGTTTCCAACTCCTCTTCACCGTAGGATTCGTCCTGTTCGCCGCCATGGTATTCAGCTTCGTCGTCAACGCTGCGAGTAGCCTGCTCTACGTATCCGTATCGGCGCGCGTGCTCCTGGATATGCGGTTGGACCTCTATCGCCACCTGCAACGATTGAGCCTCAAGTTTTACGATAACACGCGGATCGGCGAGATCCTCTCGCGCCTCAACAATGATCTGGCCGAAGCGCAACGGGTCACCTCGGATACGCTGCTCGCGCTCATCACCAATCTGCTCGTGCTCAGCGGGACGATCGCCCTCCTCCTGCTCCTCAATTGGAAGCTGTTTCTGGTGGGCATCGCTTTCCTGCCCGTGGGATTGAAGGGGCTCCTGCACTACCGCCAGCGCGTACACCAACAGGCCAAGACGATTCGCGAGCGCAGCGCCGCGATCGGATCCTTCCTGGTGGAATCGCTGCTCGGCATCCGGCTCATCAAAGCATTCCATGCCGAAGACGCCGAAGCGGAGAGATTTCGCGCTCAGAACGAAGCCTTCATCCGCGCTCTGTTACGGTTTCAGTGGCTCTCGGTGATCGCCTCGGGCGTTCCCGGTCTCATGATGGCGATGAGTACGTTGGCCGTTCTTCTCTATGGGGGTTCGCTCATGATCGACGGCACCATGACGTTGGGGAGCCTGGTGGCCTTCATGGCTTATCAGATGCGGCTCATGCCGCCGATGCAAAATCTGGTGGCTTTGTTCATGAATTTTCAACGAGCCCGCGCTTCGCTCGATCGCGTGTTTGCATTCTTCGATCTGCAGCCGGACGTGCGCGAACATCCACATGCTCGCGAACTCGACTGGGTCCGGGGAGAGATCGAGTTCGATGAAGTGACGATGAGCTATGAGCCCGGTCGACCGGTCCTGAAGAAGGTGAGTTTCACCGTCCCCGCCGGAACGACCTGCGCGCTCGTCGGGCCGAGCGGTGGGGGGAAATCGACGATCGCCGATCTCCTCCTCCGATTTTATGATCCTTCGTCGGGCGTCATTCGAGTGGACGGCCACGATGTGAGAGAAGTGACCCTGGAGAGCTTGCGACGCCACATCTGCCTGGTCGATCAAGAGACGTTCCTGTTCAGTGGAACGATCGAAGACAATATTCGCTACGGACGACCCACGGCCACGTTCGATGAGATCGTCGCCGCCGCTCAAGCTGCCGCCATCCATGAATTCATCGAGGCGCTCCCCCAGGGATATCGAACGGTCGTCGGCGAGCGCGGCGTGAAACTCTCGGGCGGACAGCGACAGCGTCTGGCCATCGCGCGGGCCGTGTTGCGCGATCCCGCTATTCTGATCCTCGACGAGGCGACATCGGCGCTGGATTGGCAGGCCGAGAGCAGCATCAAGGAAGCAGTGGCCCGCCTCATGCGCGGGCGAACGACCCTCATCATCTCTCACCGACTCTCACTCATCCAGGACGCCGATCTCATCATCGTGTTAGAAAATGGAGAGGTCGTCCAGCGTGGTCGTCACCAACAATTGCTGCGCGAGCCGGGAGCCTATCGACGACTGTTCATCAAGCAGGCGGGCGCGCTTGAGAAGGACGCGTTCAGCCCCGCGCTCTCTCCGACAGAGAGCCTCTCCTAGTCCACCGATGGCGAGACGTCTATGTCTGTGCGCATTGGAATCATCGACAGTGGAATCAATCCCTTTCACTCCCACGTGGGAAACGTCTCCGGCGGCGTCGCCCTGCGGCGTGGTGAGGACGGTCGGATCGAAGTACTGGATGACTTCCGGGATTTCATCGGACACGGCACGGCAGTGGCCGGAGTCATCCGCCAGAAGGCTCCCGAAGCCGAGTTGTTCGCCATCAAGGTATTCCATCGACGCCTCATCACGTCGGCCGACGTCATCGCCGAAGCGATTGGTTGGGCCGTCGATCATGATGTGAAGCTCATCAACTTGAGCTTGGGCACGTTGAACTGGAAGCACCGCCCTCTCTTTGAGCGCGCCTGTCAACGGGCACTGGATCGAGGCTCGATCGTCATCGCTCCGGCGCACCATCGCGGGCGAGCCATCCTTCCAGGAGCGCTGCCCTGCTGTCTGGGCGTGGCGATGATGGCGTCATGTTCGCCCGGCGAATATTTTTATCGTCGCCTGGGAGAGCAACTCGCGTTCCTGGCCCATCCCTGGCCACGAGATCTCCCGGGCGTGCCTCGAGAGCGCAATCTGCACGGACTGAGCTTCGCCGTCGCTCACATGACGGGATTCGCGGCCCGCCTCATTAACGAACACCCGAATATCACCTTGATCGAGCTGGAACGGCAGCTCCAACGACGGGGCAAGAAGCTCGCCGAGGACGCTCATCCTTCGCCGAAATGACGCTCATCGGTGGCCGGCGTACCACACCGTCCCTGAGATTCTTTTCACGAACGATGAAGTAGCGCTAAAATAGATTCTCCATGGGTTCTTGAAAGCGCACCGCGTATGAACATCGCCGAATACCTCAGTCAATCAGCGCAGCGGTATCCGGAGAAAACCGCCTTGATCTTCGCCGAGCAGCGATGGAGTTATCGCCAACTGTATGAGAAGAGCCGGATTCTCGCCGCTCGTCTACGGGAATTGGGCGTTCGACGGGGCGACCGGGTGGCCATCTATATGCCCAATAGTCCCGAGTTCGTCCTGAGCTACTACGCCGTTGAGGGTCTCGGCGCTGTGGCCGTGACGCTGAGCGCGTTGCTCAAACGACGCGAAATCGCCGAGGAGATCACCGATTGTGGTGCCCGCCTGCTGATCACGACGCGGGAGCTGGTGGAACACGTTCCTGATGCCACCGAACTTCCTCACCTGCAACATATCATCACCGCCGGCGGAGCGGAAGGCCAACACATCCCTTTGGAGTCGCTCCTTGACGGAGCCGAACGAGTTGAGTGGATTTCGCTCTCTCCAGACGATGAAGCCGCTATCCTGTACACGTCGGGCACGACGGGCTATCCCAAAGGCGCCGTGCTCACCCACGGGAACGTCACCAGCAATGTCGCCGCCACCGTTCGATACACCGGAATGACGAGCGACGATCGGCTGATGTGCTTCCTTCCACTCTTCCACTGCTTCGGCCAGAATTTCATCATGAATGCGTGCTTCGCTGCCGGAGCCACATTGGTGCTCCACCCGAAGTTCGAGTTCGATGAAATCCTCCACGCCGTCCATCACCATGAAGTCACCATGTTCTTCGCCGTGCCAACCATCTACAAGCGGCTCTACGACGCTAACGTTCCTCGCGAGATGCTGCAGTCGATTCGCTACTATTTCACCGCCGCCGCCAAGATGCCCAAGGAACTCGCTCTGGATTGGAAGAGCCGCTACGGGATGCCGATCTACGAAGGGTATGGACTCACCGAGTGCAGTCCCTTCGCCTGCTATAACCACGCGACGCAGTG
This sequence comes from Acidobacteriota bacterium, assembly GCA_003696865.1. GTDB lineage: Bacteria > Acidobacteriota > Blastocatellia > HR10 > J050 > J050. Next base: position 30,740 of record RFHM01000299.1, read on the forward strand.
GGTGGCGGGAAGCGTTGGCACGCCCATCGAGGGCGTCGACATGAAGGTGGTCGATCTCCAAACCGGCGAGAGCCTCGGTCCTCATCAGTTGGGCGAGATGTGCATCAAAGGTCCCAACGTGATGAAAGGATACTGGAATGCTCCGGAAGCTACGGCTCGCGTCATCGACGGTGAGGGATGGCTGCACACGGGCGATGTCGGTTACATGGATGAGAGGGGCTATTTCTTCATCGTGGATCGGGTGAAAGACATGATCAATCCCGGTGGGTTCACCGTCTCGCCGAGCGAGATCGAAGACATTCTCTGCCTCCACCCGCACATCGCCGACGCTTGCGTGGTTGGCGTGCCTCACGAGGATCTCGGCGAAGCCATTATGGCCTATGTCGTCCCTCGAGGAGCGGTGACCGAGCAAGAGGTGCTCGACTTCTGTCGCCGGGAGATGGCCAAACACAAAGTTCCTCACTTCGTGAAGTTCGTCCCGTCCATTCCCGTCAGTCCGACGGGGAAAAAACTTCGCCGATTGCTCAAGCCTGGTGCGCCAGACAGAGACTGAGAATGCATCAGACAGAAGATGTCTTCTATTTCTAAAAGCCAGAAAGTCCGGATCATTTCTCTCCTTCGAGAAGGCCAGCTCGACCGCGAGGAGATCGCAGCGGAAGTGGGCGTTTCACCAGGAACGGTCAGCGCTATCAAGGCGCACATGACGATGGGAACTTATGGCGACCTTCCTCCTTCTGAAGCCGAGACCGACGAACTCATCGAAGCGGCGGAAGCGACGTTCGGGCTGGAACGCGATCTGCAGCGCGCCCTGCGCTCTCATATCCAACACCTCGAAGAAGGCTTGGTGATCATCGACGAGGGCAAAGAATATACGACCGAAGCCGGCCGAATAGATATGCTGGCCAGGGATGCCGGTGACAGGATCGTTGTCATTGAATTGAAGGCGGGAAGGGCTGCTCCGGAAGCCCTGACTCAGCTTCTCGCCTATATGGGAGCCGTGAGCAAACAGCAACAGCAGCCCGTACGGGGCATCCTCGTGGCAGGTGATTTTCATCCACGCGTTGTATTCGCCGCGCGCGCCGTTCCCAATGTCACGTTGCGCCGGTATCGCTTCAAATTCGCGTTCGAGTCAATCGATTGAACCTTGATGGAGAAGGGCCTCCACGACTTTCACGAGGCGAACGGGCGACGCAGATCTTCACCTTTTCTTCCGTTCCAATTCCCGTCGTCGGAGTTCCACCCGACGAATTTTGCCGCTGATCGTCTTGGGCAGCTCCTTGACGAATTCGATCTCGCGAGGATATTTGTAAGGGGCGGTCACGGTCTTCACATGCTCTTGAAGCTCCTTGACCAACTCGTCGGACGGCTGAACGTCAGGGCTCAACACGACGAAGGCTTTGACGATCTGTCCGCGAACTTCATCCGGACTGGCCACCACCGCGGCTTCGACAACGGCCGGGTGTTCGACCAGCGCGCTCTCCACCTCGAACGGACCGATGCGATATCCGGCGCTGATGATGACATCGTCGGCCCTCCCCACGAACCAGAAATATCCCTCTTCGTCCCGGTACGCCCGGTCTCCGGTCACATACCACTCGCCCCGTCTCGTCCGAGCGGTGAGCTCGGGATTCTTCCAGTAGCCCTGGAACAGAGACGGCGGGTGCCCTCTCAAAGCGATCTCTCCTTCCTGGCCCGCGGGTAGCTCATTCCCATCCACATCGATGATGGCGACCTCATGCCCGGGCATCGGTTTGCCCATCGAGCCCGGTTTCGTCTCCATACAGGGGAAGTTGGCCACGAGAATGATCGTCTCCGTCTGCCCGTAGCCATCATAAATGGAGAGGCCCGTGGCCTCCTGCCACACGGCAATGACTTCAGGATTCAGTGGCTCGCCGGCGCTGACGGCGTGGCGTAATCGAAAGGCATATTTTCGCAAATCCTCTCTCACCAACATGCGATAAGCGGTGGGCGGGGCACAAAAGACGGTGATGCCATACCGTTGGAGGATGTCCAACGTCTGCTCGGGATCGAAACCGCCTTCGAACATGAACACTGTCGCCCCCATATTCCAC